>NZ_JBQTGH010000006.1:0-78864 GCF_052400625.1 Thermophagus sp. OGC60D27 | reverse complement strand
TAGGGACCGGTGCCACCGGAAACCGAGACAGAAAGGTTCACTGTACCCCCTTCACAGACCGGACCATCATTGGAGACAGCGTCAATTGAAGGATTTTCATTAACCGTTAAACTAGTCGTTCCAACGGCGGATCCGCAGCCATTAGCATCAGTCACAATGACCTCATAATCGCCAGCATCGGAAATAGAAACGTTAGAAAGAATTGGATTTTGATCGGTACTGCTAAAACCATTGGGACCACTCCAAGCGAAAGAGTATGGCCCTGTACCTCCAGAAACAGTCACTGTAAATGAGACATTAGCCCCTTCACATGCAGGACCACTATTATCTATATCAACAATTTCCGGCGCTTCATTAACCGTCACACTCACCGTTTGGGTGACTTCACAATTGGTAGGGTTATTTGTATCAGTTATGGTAAGATCATAACTATAAGTTCCCGGGGTGCCAATAACAGAAAGATCAGAGACAGTAATTGAATGTCCTGTCTGTCCTGCAGTCGGTAATCCCGGCCCATTCCAGGTATAGACATAACCGGAAACAGAAGGGTTCCCATCATAAAGTTGAATCTCTTCATTTTGACAAACCGGACCATTAGATTGAGGATCAGGAACTGGGTTGGGATAAATGGTAACAACAGCGCTACCAGACATATCCATTATGCACAAGGGAGCACTGGTACGCTGAGCGGAAACAGTATAAGTGCCGGCGGTTGAAACCTCAAAATTAATGGAACTACCAGTACCGGCTTTTACTTCTCCAGCCACTTCAATTCCATCGCGATAAAGCTGATATTCAAACCCTGTTTCAGATCCATCCAAGATAAGTGTCGCACTGGCACCCTCACATAATTCACTATCTTCTCCAAAATCATAGACATCAGCACTCTTACGAACATAAGTATAATCGTAACCCGAACCAATATCCATCCCTTGGTCATCAACAAAGTAATATTGAAAAAAAATCCTCGCATCCAAATACTCCGATTCAACCCGATCAGGATAAAAGCGAACGCCATTTTGAGGAGCGGTACCGATCTCGTCTATCCATTCGTTATGATTATCATCATCAACATTGGTTCTAATTTCCCATTTCACATATTGAGTTTCAGCAGGAATATCCGCAGGGTCCAGATAAATATCATCATAACTACCACTGGAACAATAATTGTCATCTAAATCATCAATACTATTTCTTTGTCCCTTTAAAAAAGACGGAACTTCTTCTTCATTATTATTATTCTCATCACCGGTATCTCTTCCCTGTCCGAACAAACCACTGCCCGAAAAAAAGAATAAACAAGTCAACAACAAAACGAAAGAATGTAAACTTCTATTCATAACCATCAGTTTAGGGTTACCTGTGTTTTATTGATATTAATTAACACATCGGATTCTTAATCAGCAAAAATATATTTAATAAATTATTCTCAAATACTTTCAGAACAATAAATTATCAACAAAAAGAAAAAATCTGATCAATACGGATGAATTCCTTCGGGATTCTTTTTATAAACCTTCCAATTAATCGAAGATTTCAATTGTTAAATCGGTTTGAATTACAAACAAAAAAGATTGTTTTCCAAACACTTAAAAAAAAGGAATGATAAACACACTCAGATAATTTCAGACGATAATTATTTCTTATGTTATACAATTTAGAAAGCATCTAAATTTTTACTTTAATTTGTACGCACACCCGTCCCCCATTGTTTCATTACGCCCAATAAAATCGAGGTTTATGTCAATCTTTAAATCATTAATTTTGGGGAAGAAATTCCATCTGCATAGGTCTCAACCACCATTCGTCATCATTTTTTAACCATTGGTCAAACCTGCGGCTAAGTAAAGGGACTTAAAACCCCCTTTTCAAAAAGAATTTCTGAAAATGAATGGCATTGAATATTGACACTTTAACAGCAATAAATTAACCAGTAATGTCAGATGTTCCTAACAGACCTTTTGATGCTATATCATCAAATTATCACCAAAGTGGCACCATATCCATATTCTCGGAATGAAGCATCCTGAAAACTATGTTTTTTGTAGCGGGTATTTAACTGGCGTCTAACCTCATGCTTTAAAGTTCCGTTGCCAATACCATGAATAAATACAATTTTTTGCCCCTTTAGTTTTTGGTGTTCCTCCATCACTGCATGAAACTTATCCAATTGTATTTTGAGGATTTCAGCACTGGTTAATCCACTGGTATTATCCAAAAGTTCATGGATATGAAGATCAACCTCTATAATTTCAGGGCGATTTTGTTTTTTTGCAGTAATTTTTTTTTCGTTGGAGGCTTCTTTTTCTTTTATAATTCTTTGGGTTTTTTTCTTAGACAGATTTTCCAAACGACGCTCAAATTCGCTTTTTATCACCGGAATTAGAACTGCTTTGTAGTCAAAGAAATCATTGTCCTTATATGCATTATCCCGATAAAACCTATAAGCCTTAATTTTGACAAGTTCATTCACGGGATCAAAAAGTCTGGAAGGTTTATCTTTTCTATGCAAAATCAATTGAACATGCCAACTGACATCCATTTTGGTCGTCGAGAATTGCTCTAAAAATTCCTTTGTATTAGGTTGCAGAGTTCCACTAAACAAGCCTCTGGCCAAACCATCATCCCCGGTCTCTGCAATTAGATAGTAACAAAAATAATTACTATCGTTGACCATATAAAAATCAACCTTTTGGTCACCGCTATTAATATTTTCCGAAGTAAACGCCAGATATATTCTCGGATTCAAATCATCATGGTGGGGATCAATATATGGGGATTCATCCTCAATAGCCTCAGAATGCGATGTGTTAATTGCATTATCTTCATTCGGAGTTAAAATAGAGTCCCCAGATTTTTCTGAAACATTTTCATTCTTACGCTCAACGACCACCACTTCCGAAACAGGAACAGGCACCTCAAACCCGATTTCGTCAATCACGTAAATAGTTTTTCCATCTATTCGGGTTACTTCACCGCCACCCACATCATTCAAAAACCTTACTTTATCACCAGGTTTAATGTCTTTATTTTTCATAAAAGTATTGCTTTTGATGCAAAGGTAAAAAAATCAACAGACCGATAAGTTTTTTAATCAATGCAACTTCTTTTTGAGTAAAATCATTAGGTAAAACATTTTTTAGTAAAGCTATTTGCGTTTGGTTAAAGGGGTCAACGATAACCCTAATCAAATAATCCAGGACTAATGAGCCACTAAAATTCCACCGAAATATATTGCTCTTACATTTTACTAATGGACTATGGTATTAATCCTCGAGATTATCTATTTTACCTTTAAAAAATTTTCATCCCTGCCATAATTATATTATTACAGTCGGTTCATATTCTTCAGAAATATCTAAATTTGCAAGTTTATTTGGAACTACAGTATAAAGACGATCAGCGCAAAATGAATATATCTATTAATGATTTTAATTACGACCTTCCGGAAGAAAGAATTGCCAAATACCCTTTAAGCCAACGTGATCAATCCAAACTACTCCATTATAAATCAGGGGAAATCAGTGATCACATTTTTGTGGATCTGCCGGATCTACTTCCTTCCGATACAATGATGATTTTTAATAACACGAAGGTCATCAGAGCGAGACTTCCATTTAAAAAATCGACCGGTGCCAAAATTGAGATATTTTGTCTGGAACCAGCCAATCCTGTAGACTTGGCACAGGCTTTTGCCCAAAACAAAGAAGTTATTTGGAATTGTATGGTAGGGAATCTGAAGAAATGGAAGGAGGGCCCTTTGGAAACAAGTATCCAACTGGGAGAGACCATTATACGTCTGATGGCAGAGAAAGTAAACAAAACCCCAGGTGGCCTAGCCATTCGTTTCAGCTGGGAAAATCCGGAATATACTTTTTCTGAGTTGATGGAAGCACTGGGAAAAACGCCTATTCCCCCCTACCTTAATCGAGAATCAGAAGATATTGACACAGAACGTTACCAAACCGTCTACTCCAAAGAACAAGGATCGGTAGCTGCACCGACAGCGGGACTTCATTTTACCAACCAAGTAATAGATCGGCTTCAAAAGCAAGGGGTAGCCCTTCAAAAACTAACCTTACATGTTGGTGCCGGAACATTTAGGCCGGTGAAAAGTGAAAATGTCGCCGACCATGAAATGCACACCGAACATTTCAGAATTTCTGTAGAAACCTTAAAGAACATTCGAAACCATAATGGCATTCGAATAGCAGTGGGAACAACCTCTCTGCGAACTTTGGAGTCTCTCTACTGGGCTGGCGTCTTGTGCCACCTCAAAAAACCGTTCCATCACATAGGACAGTGGACACCATACAATACTATAGGCACCCTTACTTTTGAAAATGCACTGGATAACCTCATTAATGCAACAGAAAACAGTGGAAAAAGTCATTTTGAAGGATCTACCGCCATCATCATTGCCCCAGGTTATAAAATTAAAACCATTGATGCGATTGTTACTAACTTCCATCAGCCCAAAAGCACATTATTGTTGCTGATTGCGTCATTGGTAGGTGAAGAGTGGAAAAAAATCTATTCGCACGCCCTGAAAAACAAATACCGTTTTCTTAGCTACGGTGACTCATCTCTTTTGTGGAAATCACTCCTTCCCTAAAGCCCTAATTTTTAACTCTTCTTCAAGAATGGCCTCTATATCGGCAGCACAGGAGCCACAAACTGTAGCTGCATCGGTTTCATCTTGGATCTCTTCAAAAGTACTTAGATGCTTTTCACGAATAACTTTAATAATTTCACCTTTTGTGAGCTGCAGGTGACGACAAACAATATCATTGTTTTCAAATTCCATCATTGCTGATTTTTTTGTGCAAAATTAGTTTAAATCATTGATTCGGGGAAACATTCACGGACAATTAGACTCAGAATAGAGCAATGGAGAATTCCAAAAGAAATTGAGCCCCTGTCATCCAATAGTACCTCAATAAAATCCAAGCGAGGGGTCTGGAACCATTTTTATGAACATAACGCCTTTTAGAATTACACGAAATAATGGCAACATACTAAGATGATTATGAAGAACTATTACTGTCTCTCTGATGTTACCGAATAGGGGCAATTCCAATTATTGGATCAGCCTGGTAAAAATCCTAAACCCTAATTGGTTTTGTTTTTGTGATTATCGGTTTAAATAATTATTAAATGAACCTCAGGTTGCTTTTTGAGGTATTAAAAATAACCAAGAGACCTGCTTTAATCAAAGGACCTCAAACTATTATCATTAGTCTCCCACAATTTACAGTAATAGTTTAAAACAAATTGTAAAAAACACATACAACTATAGTCCCAAACAAAATCAACATTTTTACCTTTTACATCCCTTTATTGGAACAATTTTTGATAATTTAGACCCGGTTTTGCAATATTTCATCACCAAAAATTATCAAAAAAATAGTCTCATGGACCAATCAGTAAATATTAAAGAATTAAATGAACGTATAAAAGAAGAAAGTTCGTTTGTTGATCTGTTGACCATTGAAATGAACAAAGTTATTGTTGGTCAAAAACATTTGGTAGAAAGCTTACTCATAGGACTGCTTTCCGATGGTCACATTCTGTTGGAAGGTGTTCCCGGTCTCGCGAAGACATTGGCCATCACCACCCTTTCAAAAGTAGTGAATGCCGATTTCAGCCGTATACAGTTCACGCCCGATCTTCTTCCGGCCGACCTTTTGGGTACGATGATTTACAGTCAAAAGAATGAAGAATTTGTAGTAAAGAAAGGTCCCATTTTCACCAATTTTGTTCTGGCCGATGAGATCAACAGAGCCCCAGCGAAAGTACAAAGTGCCCTACTGGAGGCCATGCAGGAACGTCAGGTAACCATTGGCGATCACACCTATTCGCTTCCGAGTCCTTTTTTGGTTATGGCCACCCAAAACCCCATAGAGCAGGAAGGAACATATCCGCTACCTGAAGCACAGGTTGACCGTTTCATGCTCAAGGTGATCATCGATTACCCACAAAAGTCCGAAGAGCAACTCATTATTCGTCATAATCTGGCCCAGCAATTTCCCCAAGCTAACAGCATTATTAAACCGGAAGATATTCTCCGCGCCAGAAAAGTGGTAAAAGATGTTTACATGGACGAAAAAATTGAAAAATACATTGTAGATATCGTTTTTGCTACTCGATTCCCGGATCAATACGGCCTGGAGAAATTTAATGATATGATCTCCTACGGAGGATCGCCACGTGCCAGTATTAGTTTATCAATGGCTGCCAAAGCTTACGCATTTATAAAAAGGCGTGGATATGTAATTCCTGAAGATGTCCGGGCCGTTTGCTTCGATGTGTTGCGACACCGGATTGGTCTTTCCTACGAAGCTGAAGCCAACAATCTTACTTCCGAAGATATCATCAGTGAAATACTCAACACTGTAGAAGTCCCCTAGAGGAGATATTTAAGTTTATAGTGAACAGTTCATCTATTTGAGCTGCATCCGGATTTTGAAATGCGAAGTGACAGGCTTCCTTCTGCTGAAAGCGAAGCAGAATTATTCAAAGTTTATATAATGGAGTGATTAGTCGTGAATGGGTTTTTGATAGGTTTTATAAAAGACAAAATCTATCAAGCCACCAGGTAAACATAAAGAAATGACTGAAGCAACAGACATTTTAAAACGCGTACGTCAGATTGAAATCAAAACTCGAGGTCTCTCTAGTAATATTTTTGCAGGAGAGTATCATTCCGCTTTTAAAGGAAGAGGAATGATGTTCAGTGAAGTACGTGAATATCAGTATGGTGATGATATTCGTAATATCGATTGGAACGTAACAGCGCGGTTCAATCATCCCTATGTGAAAGTTTTTGAAGAAGAACGTGAACTGACGGTCATGCTGATGATAGATGTTTCCGGCTCGCGTGAATTTGGAACCACATGGCGGTTCAAAAAAAACATGATCACCGAAATGGCAGCTGTGCTGGCTTTCTCTGCCATACAAAACAACGACAAAATCGGTGTCATCTTTTTTTCTGACCGAATTGAAAAATTTATTCCACCCAAAAAAGGTCGGAAGCATATTCTGTATATTATTCGGGAATTAATCAGCTTCAGTCCGGAAAACCGTGGCACCAACATTTCAGAGGCTCTTCGCTACTTGACCAATGCCATACGAAAACGCTGCACAACATTTGTCATATCCGATTTTATGGATGAAGGTTTCGAGGATTCTCTGAAAATTGCCAATCATAAGCACGATGTGGTGGCTCTCAGGGTTTATGACCCAAGAGAAACCGAAATGCCGAATATAGGATTTGTTAAGCTTAAAGATGCCGAAACCGGAAAATTTTCATGGATCAACACTTCGAATAGAAAAACTCGTGAAGCCTATAAGGAATGGTGGACTCAGACCGAGGAAAAACTTCACAATGCTTTTTCAAGAAGCGGTGTTGACAATGTGGCAGTACCAACCAATGAAGACTATGTTAAAGCACTCATTTCACTCTTTAAAAAACGAGCTTAAGATGGGGTACAAACCATTTTTTATACATATTTCAAAATATCCGGCCTTGGTATTTTTACTACTGGCTATTATTGGCTCGGGTAATACCAGGGCACAAAATTATTCAGTATCTGCGACGCCCGATTCTACGCTTATGGTGATTGGGGGTCAAATGAATCTGACATTAGAGGTGGCTCAAACCAAAGGAATAAAAGTGGTTTTTCCGCAATTCAGCGATACCATCACAAAAAGTATTGAAATAATTGAACAATCGGCTCTGGATACCACAGAGCTAGGGAATGACCGTATTTCTGTAAAAAAAGTAATCAGAATCACCTCATTCGACAGTGGTTTACACTATATCCCTCCTATTGAATTCGAATTAGCATCGGAACAGCTCCAATCCATAAAAAAAACGAACGCTTTAGGACTTATGGTGGTTAATCCATTCGAAGAGGTGGATCCTCAAAAGGGAATTACGGACATTAAAGGTCCTCTCTATGCACCCTTCAAGCTATCCGAACTTTATCGATTTTTGCCTTGGATTTTTGGAGGTCTTATCGTTGCCATTTTAATTGCAGCGGGGATCTATTTTTATGTGAAACGGAAAAATCCCATTTCAGCCTTTATCAGGGAAAAACCCAAAGAACCGGCTCACATAATAGCCTTAAGAGAACTAGACCATCTTAAAGAAGCAAAACTTTGGCAAAAAGGTCATCCCAAGGAATTCCATTCCAGCCTGACCGATATTCTAAGAAAATATTTGGAACACAGGTATGGAATACCTGCTCCAGAGCAAATCACATCAGAAATAATGAATTCAATTTCTAAAATTGAATTGCCGGATGATAAAATAGCAGATCGTCTGCGCCAGGTTTTAGAATTGGCTGATCTTGTAAAGTTTGCCAAGATGGAACCTCTACCCGATGAAAATGATCTTTCACTTATGAATGCTTATTTCTTCGTCAATCAAACCAAATACGAAGAAGTTTCCACGCCAGAAGAACAGGCGCAGGAACTGAAAGATAAAACAGAAAAAGTTGAACCGTAACAACCTTGATAAGGAATGAACTATACATTTCAACATCCGCATTTCTTTTTCCTGCTACTTCTACTACTGCCAATGATTGGTTGGTATTTGTGGAAGCATAGGGAACTTAATGCATCCTTACAAATTTCCACATTAAAGGGTTTTTCGGCCATTCGAAAATCCCGAAAAACATATTTGAGGCACCTCCCGTTTGTGTTAAGATGCCTCACCCTGATATTGCTCATTATTGCTTTGGCACGACCACAATCGACCAATAATCTGAGAGAAGTAACGACCGAAGGGATCGATATTATGGTGTCATTGGATATTTCTGGCAGTATGCAAGCCATGGACTTTAAGCCCAACCGACTGGAGGCCGCCAAAGATGTGGCTATTGAATTTATTTCGGGTCGTCCTAATGACAAAATGGGTTTGGTAATTTTTGCAGCAGAAAGTTTTACCCAATGTCCATTGACCATCGATCACGCTGCACTTATCAATCTCATTCAGGATGTCAGCTTTGGGATGCTGGAGGATGGAACTGCTATCGGTATGGGATTATCGACGGCCGTAAGCAGGATAAAAGACAGCGACGCTAAAAGCAAGGTAATCATTTTACTTACAGACGGAGTGAATAATCGTGGCGAAATCCACCCTCTTACCGCCGCGGAGATAGCCAAAAGCTTTGGAATTAGAGTCTATACCATCGGCGTTGGAAGTATCGGTACAGCCCCCTTCCCCGTCAATACCGTTTTTGGCCAACAGGTGCAGCAAATGGAAGTGAAAATTGATGAGGATATGCTCAAAGAAATTGCCAACATGACAGGCGGAGAATATTTCAGAGCTACAAACAAAAATAAATTGAAGGAGATTTATGAAAAAATCGACCAAATGGAAAAAACCAAAATACAGGTCAAGGAATACTCCAAACGGTCGGAAGAGTTTATTCCTTTTGCTTTGGCAGCTCTGATATTACTGCTAGCCGAAATATTATTAAAAAATACCGTTCTCAGAAATCTGCCCTGACAGAATGGTCTTAATCGTTTAAAAATTAGTCTGTATGTTTCGATTTGGACACCCTGAATATCTATATTTGTTGGTATTAATTCCAATATTAGCGTTTGTTCAACTAATTTTCAGATACCAACGAAAGAAGAAACTAAAAAAATTCGGTAATCTTGAATTGATAAATCACTTGATGCCGGATGTTTCATACGTACGTCCTGTCGTTAAATTTTATTTATTGCTACTCGCTTTGGCACTATTGATAATAACCCTTGCATCACCTCAGTTTGGCACAAAGTTGGAAACAGTAAAACGAAAAGGAATCGAACTGATTATAGCACTGGATGTTTCCAACAGCATGAATGCAACCGATGTTCAACCTAGTAGGCTTGCTCGTGCCAAACTAGCCATTGAACGACTTGCAGACAAAATGGTCAACGACCGAATAGGACTCATTGTATTTGCCGGGGATGCATATGTGCAATTACCTATTACCTCTGACTATGCTTCAGCAAAACTCTTTTTGTCAGGTATCAACACCAATATGGTTCCAACGCAAGGTACCGCCATCGGATCGGCCATTAGATTAGCCAACAACTCATTTAGCCATCAAGAAGGAATAAACAGAGCCATTGTTGTCATAACAGATGGAGAAAACCATGAAGATGATGCAATCATTGCAGCCAAAGAAGCACTCGAAAAAGGCATCAAAGTTTACACTGTAGGAATGGGACTACCTGATGGGGCCCCCATTCCTGTAACCCCTGGGAATCAAAGTAGTTTTATGAAAGATAACCAGGGAAACGTAGTTATTACAAAAATGAACCCCGCGCTATTGAAAGATATTGCCAATGTTGGAGAAGGAAAATACATCCCAGCCAACAATCTGAGAGCAGGAATCAACGACCTGATAGATGAATTAGGTGGACTAAAAAAGAGTGAAATAGAATCGAAGATTTACACTGACTATGACGATCAGTTCCAATATCCGGTCGCTCTGATCATATTAATTTTGTTGATTGAATTCATTATTCTGGAAAGAAAAAACAAATTGTTGAAAAATATTGATCTGTTTACTGTAGATGAACACAAAAGGGATGAAGAAATATAGTTTATTGGACGTTGATTTTCTCAGAAAACATATACCCTTTGTCAGATATATGCAGGAATCCTGTCATAAGACAAAGAGAACAATAATAAAAGGTTTTGCCATGAGGTTCAATTATATAATAGCTTTACTCATACTTTCCGGTATAAGTATTGGAACATCGGCCCAGAACGAACGTCGTTTCATTCGAAACGGCCATGAATATTTTGAAGAAAAAAAATATGTAGAGTCGGAAATTGAATTTAGAAAAGCGCTTGAGAAAAATCCGGAAAGCTTTGACGCACGATTTAATCTGGGAGATGCACTTTTTAAACAAGAAAAGGTAGACGAAGCATTGGAGCAATTTCAAGCCATACGCAACAGTTCCAACGATAAACAAAAGATCTCGGATGTCTATCACAATATTGGAAATGCTTTTTTTGCCAAGCAACAATATGATAAAAGTATTGAGGCCTATAAGGAAGCCTTAAGGAACGATCCTGAAGACAATGAGACTAGATACAACTTAATTGCCGCTCAAAAGATGTTAAAGCAACAAGAACAAAACAAACAAAATCAGGATAAAAACAAAGACAAACAGGAAGAACAAAAAGAACAAGAACAACAGCAGCAACAGAATCAACAGAATCAGGATCAACAGAATAAAGATAATCAGCAACAACAGCAGCAACAACAACAGCAGCAACAGCAACAGATCTCAAAAGAAGATGCAGAAAGGATCCTGAAGTCGCTGGAAGAAGATGAAGAAAAATTGCAGAAAAAAATTAAAAAAGCCCAACAACAACAACAAAGACGTATTGAAAAGAACTGGTAACCCCAGATACAATTTATGATATGGTATTGCTAAATAAGCTATTTTTACCATTCAATTAATCTTGTTTGCAAAAAACAGTTATGAACGCATATTTAAATAATCTTAACGGTCTTGTTTTATTAATGCCTCGAGATAAATACAATTTATATAAAGAGAATGTACTCAAAAGCAGACTCATTCTTTTAATATTTGGGATTCTGACACTGTGCAGCTTTGATAGTTCAGCTGCAGAAGTAGAATTTAAAGTCACCGCTCCCAATGCGGTAGTTCAAGGGCAAAAATTTCAATTGGTATATTCCCTTAACAGTGAGGGAGAAGATCTTAGGGTACCGGATATGTCACCATTTAGTATCCTTATGGGCCCCACAATGTCTCAACGATCTTCAGTACAAATCATTAACGGGAAGGTTAGTAGGGAACAGGAATACTCTTACACTTATATCCTGAAGGCAGAACAAACAGGAACATTTACTATCGATCCCGCAACCATTGAAGTGGATGGAAAAAAATATCAGTCAAATAGTATAACAATAAAGGTAGTAAAAGCTGAAAATCAGGCAGCCGCTACACAACAAGGGGCTACCAGCGAATCTTCCACCGGCGTTGTTCCCTCAGGTGATCTTTTCATTACGATGCAAGCCAATAAAAAAAGCGTTTACCAAAGCCAACCGGTACTGATTACCACTAAAATATACACCAGGGTAAATTTGGAAGGGATAAGCGACATCCAACATCCCTCCTTCCGTAGCTTTATCGCTGAAGACCTGACTGGAAATGACAATATTGAATGGACTCTGGAAAACTTAAATGGTAAGACGTACCGCGTCGGAACTTATAATCAGAAAATCCTTTTTCCGCAACGTAGCGGAACCATTAAGATTGAGCCCATATCCATTGAATTTCTTGTCAGGATAAGAAATACACGACAATCTACCAATATTTTCGATAACTTTTTCGACACATATCGTACTGTAAAGAAAACCGTTACTTCCAAAGGTTTAACCATTAATGTCAAGCCTTTACCGACCCCCCAACCCGATAATTTTTCCGGATACGTGGGATCGCTCAACATGTCGGTTTCAACTTCCCAGAACAATGCCAATGTCAACGACGGGATAACACTAAAGACCGTATTGAGCGGAACAGGAAATCTAAAAGTAGCCGGCGATCCTCAATTTAACATTCCACCCGATTTTGATGTCTTTGATCCCAGTACTTCATCCAATCTGTCAACAACTTATTTGGGGCACAAAGGGACCAAAACCTATGAACAACTAATTATTCCCAGACATCCGGGAACTTATGAAATACCTCCGGTAGAATATGTCTATTTTGATCCTTCAGTAGGAAAATATAAAACACTAAAAAGCAAGCCTGTAGTTATAAAGGTGGAAGGAAGTGAGACTGATGCACCTGTCAACCGTTCAAATGTTTCAGGCCCTATAGGAACAACAAGTCGGGAAAGTGTTCAGTTCCTAGGACAGGATATCCGTTACATAAAAACCAAAAACGGAACATTAAAACCATCCAATACATTCTTTTTCGGCACATGGAAATTTTATCTCGGTTATCTTATCCCATTCCTGTTGTTTGTATTGGTTTCCATCATCTTTAGACAAAAGATAAAAGAAAATGCCAACATACAACTCAAAAAAACCAAACGTGCCAATAAACTGGCACAAAAAAGATTGAAAAAGGCAGCAAGTCATCTTAAATCGGGAAATAAAGAGGCCTTTTTTGAAGAGCTGTCTAGAGGTTTGTGGGGGTATATAAGTGATAAACTAGTTATCCCCGTTGCTGACCTCACGCGCGACAATGTCAAGGATGAGTTGAAAAGTCACGGTGCACAACAGGAAACCATTGACCAGTTACTTGAAATCCTAGATACCTGCGAATATGCACGTTATGCGCCTGACGATTCTGAAAGTGAGAAGAAAAATCTTTACAAGAATGCGGTTAATGTAATAAGTCGCCTCGAACGAAATGTAAAGAAAAAAATAAAATAAAAACTTGAAGTTAACCGGGACAATTGGCGGGGAAGATGATATTAAGCCTGACCATCAATAAAACCGTTAATTCAGTTGCACATAAATCAATTCTTTCAAAAGATCTGATTTTAACGAATAAATTTTTCAGACACATGAAAACTAAAATATTTGTCTTTGTTCTCTGGCTTTTTTATGGAATAAATGTAGTGGCACAGGATAATCGTATTGAACAAGGAAATCAATTTTACTCAGAGGGTAAGTTTGACCAGGCTATAGAGATGTACCAAAGCATTCTTCAGTCTGGTTTGGAAAGTGCCACCCTTTATTATAATTTGGGAAATGCCTATTACAAATCAGGGAAATTGCCGGAAGCTATTCTCAATTACGAGCGTGCGCTACTTTTGGCCCCACAGAACAACGACATCCGTTATAACCTGCGACTGGCGTATGAACAAACAGCAGACAAAATTGAAAAGGTAGATCAATTTTTTATCACCAAATGGTTTCAAAGTATCCGAAATTTAAACGATTCAGATGGATGGGCTGTTTATTCCATCGTTACATTTGTTCTTTTTTTGATTGGTTGTGGCTTTTATCTATTTGGCAATAGTTCATTGATAAAAAAAGTCGCCTTTGCATTCGCTGCAATTTTTATTCTCTTATCCATTACTTCTTTCAGTTTCTCATCCTATCAAAAAGACAAACTGGTAAACAGGACCCATGCTATCATCTTTACTCCGACGGTCAATATCAAAAGTTCACCTGACCAGAGTGGCACCAATTTATTTGTTCTGCATCAGGGCACTAAAGTAGAACTGATCTCCAAGTTAGGTGAATGGTGGAATATTCGTCTTGAAGACGGAAATGAAGGCTGGATTCATGAATCAGAAATTGAAGTAATCTGATTATTTAAAGATTAACGATGACAATATAACAACAATGCCTCAATAAAAACAAACATGCATAAACACATCGCTATGCATATTCTTTACTGAGATATAGCATCAAATGATTTTCAAAAAATGTCGGGTATCAACGCCCCAACTAAAGGGAATCAATACCCGACATGGACTATCGTCGTTTAGGGAATACTTATTTAAATTAATTCGAGACTCCTCTTAACAAAGCGGCTTAGAGCCTCTCCTTTCAACATATTATTCGAAAGAAGAGCCAAATCAATAAGCTGAGAAACCAGCTTGTTTTTTGAGGCATATTCTTTTAATACTTCATCTTTTTGTTTCCTCAGCTCGATAATTTGCTTTTCCACATCCTCCAGTTCTTCTTTTTGGGCTTGCGGGATCTCTTCTTCTTTTTTTCCTTCTTTAGATTTCTCGAGTTCTGATTTTTTTGTTTCCAGATTATTGATTTTTTCTCTTAACCCATTGGCGGTTTCACCGACTTCCTTTTCACAATCGTCCGCTATTCTGCGAATCAATTGATGATTTCCATTAACCACCAGATTATAACTATCAGGCATCTCTCCGTAGAACATCATAGGGCCACCACCTGTTTGGCTCATTTCTTTCATCCTACGCATAAATTCCTGCTGCGTGATCATTACAGGTTTATCATCAGCAGATAAAGCTTCAAAAGACACAATAAAATTAGCCTTGTCTAATTCAGGGGTTTGCGATTTGAACAATTGTGTCAGATTATCCTTTTCAGCATCCGACAGTTTTAATTCATTTTGTTCTTCTTTAGGGATCAACTTCTCAGGCACATCACTATCCACTCTCACAAAGCGGGTTTTTTCAAATTTTTGTTCCAAATGATTAATGAAGTGCGTATCCAGTTGGCCATCCATCATTAGAACATCATATCCTTTATTTTTGGCCGCTTCAATAAAGGAATACTGATCTTCTTTATTGGTAGCATACAGATAAACCAGTTGCTTATCCTTATCGGTTTGATTGTCTTTTATAATATTTTTATACTCTTCAAAGGTAAAGAACTTATCTTCAGTATTCTTCAGCAAAGAAAACTTTTGGGCCCGATCATAGAATTTCTCATCGGTGAGCATTCCATACTCAATAAATATTTTCAGATCGTCCCATTTTTCTTCAAAAGATTTTCTTTCATTTCGGAAAATCTCATCTAACCTGTCTGCTACCTTTTTGGTTATGTGACCTGAGATCTTCTTAACATTTGAATCACTCTGAAGATATGATCTGGAAACATTTAGAGGAATATCTGGGGAGTCGATAACTCCGTGCAAAAGCGTCAGGAATTCCGGCACAATGCCTTCCACCGAATCGGTCACATACACCTGATTGCAATAGAGTTGAATTTTATTCTTTTGAATTTCTATGTTATTTCTAATCTTAGGGAAATAAAGAATCCCGGTCAGATTAAAGGGATAATCGACATTCAGATGAATATTAAACAAAGGCTCTTCCGCCATCGGATAAAGATCACGATAAAACTTTTTATAATCTTCCTCCTTCAGATTGGAAGGCTTTTGTGTCCACAAAGGATGAGTATCATTAATGATATTTTCTTCATCGGTTTCAACTTCTTTACCGTCTTCCCATTTAGTTTTTTTACCGAAGGCAATGGGTACGGGCAAAAAGCGACAGTACTTTTTCAGTAACCGTTCGATTTCTCCCTTAGCAGCAAAATGTTGGTTCTCATCATCAATGAACAAAATAATATCGGTTCCCCTGTCTTTTTTATCGATTTCTTCGATAGAATATTCAGGACTTCCGTCACATTCCCATTTAACGGCTTTTGCACCATCACGGTATGACAAAGTGTGTATTTCTACTTTTTTGGATACCATGAATGCCGAATAAAATCCCATTCCAAAATGTCCGATAATGGCATTGGCATCATTTTTATATTTCTCAAGGAAATCGTTGGCCCCTGAAAACGCAACCTGATTGATGTATTTATCAATCTCTTCAGCGGTCATCCCAACACCCCTGTCCGAAATAGTAATAGTTTTCTTCTTATCGTCAACAGAAACTCGGACGGTCACGTCTCCCGTTTCACCCTTAAAATCTCCAATACGTGCAAGCGTATTAAGCTTTTGCGTGGCATCTACTGCATTGGAAACCAGTTCACGCAAAAAGATCTCGTGATCAGAATACAGATATTTTTTAATTATTGGAAAGATGTTGTCGGTACTAACACCAATTTTCCCTTTTTGCATAACTCTATACGATTTAAATGGATTCAACTAAAATGTCGGCACTCTAAAAACAAAGGCTATGCCAAAGAAAGGATACTGACATATAGGCAGAGCTCTCTTGATCATAAAGAACTATTTTCAGTATCAATCTGATCAAGCAAATCTTCAATGGTCCTCAATCTATGGGTTTTTCCCGAAGGGCCGGTGAGCAAATACTCAGGATGACCATCCGAGCGAATTTCCACTTCCATACCCGATACCGGTTCATCAGAAGAAGCAAAACCTTTTCGGGCCAATGCACGACTCACCCACTTATATTCAATTCCCTTCCCGACAAGACGAATTGTTTTTAATTTTTTTTCATCAATTGTAAACTGCCCTGTATTATTATCAAACAATATTCCTTCACGCTCAAAAAAACGTCTGAATTCATTGGTAAGAACGAGATCTTCAGGTGTTCCGCTTTCCATCTTTTTCCCTTCAGCCAAAAGCCAAACCTTGTCCGCCATTTGAAGTGCGAGATCCAAGTCATGGGTAGAAAGAAGAATGCCCTTGTTACGAGTGTGGGAAAGTTGTCGTAAAAGATGCATCAGCTCAATGCGACTGGGCAAATCCAAAAAAGCAGTAGGCTCATCCAGCACAATCAAAGGAGTCTCTTGCACCAAAGCTTTTGCAATCATGGCCTTTTGTCGCTCGCCATCGCTCATTTGAACCAGAAGCCTCGACTCAAAACCGTTCAATCCTACAGCGGAAATAGCCTCTTTCACTTTTTTAACATCCCTCTTTCTCATACGACCAAAAAAACCTGTATAAGGACTTCGCCCCAAAGAAACCAAATCGAATACCGTCATATTAGAAACCTCTATCCTTTCGGTCAACACCACACTCACCATTAAGGACAACTCTTTTCCTGAGACAGAAGAAATAGGACGATTATTGATAAAAACAACACCATCCAGTTCGGGGATAAATCCGCACATTGTCTGAAGCAAAGTGGATTTTCCTGCCCCATTAGGACCAAGTAAACACACAAATTCACCGGCATTGAGCTTCACATTGATATCGGAATGCAAGGAACGCACGTCCTGCCCCTTACTCTTATAGCCGATGGCTAGATTATGGGTCTTTATTAATGGTTGTAATGTATTGGACATGATAAACCTTTTTGTGAATTTCACACACCGGGCGTTCTGATATTCCTCCTCCGAAGAATTACTGAAATCACCACCGGAGCACCGATCATACTGGTCACGGCATTAATGGGTAACGAACCTTCAAACCCAGGCATACGAGCAATTAAATTAGAAAATAAAGCCACAGAAACACCCAATAGAATAACCGCCGGAAGCAGCACTTTATGATCGGATGTACGGAACAGCCCTTTGGTCAAATGGGGCACTGCCAGCCCCAGAAAGGCAATGGGACCGCAAAAGGCGGTTATAGAAGCTGTAAGCAATCCTGTCAATAATATGATTAAAAACCTTGAAACACGAATATTAACGCCAAGATTTCCAGCATACTGTTCTCCCAACAACATAACATTTAAGGGCTTTACCAGGAAGTAGGATCCCATTAAACCTAAAAGAACAACCGGAAACAAAATTTGCATTTGCGACCATGTGACAGTAGAAAAACTACCAAGTCCCCAAATAACATAGGCATGAACATCCTCCTTCATACTATAAAACTTTAATATCCCCACCAAGGCAGAGGCCGCATACCCAACCATAATCCCGACTATGAGCAACACTGCATTATCTTTCAAATGACGAGATAAAAACAACACCAGCATTAATACCAGTATGGCGCCACCAAATGCCGCTACAGCAACGGAAAGATGGCCCGCCCAGCCCATATGACTTATGGCGATGCCTCCCACTTTCCCTGCCAACATCAATACTATTGCGACCCCCAAACCAGCGCCCGAGCTAATTCCCAATATCGATGGACCTGCCAGTGGATTTCTAAATAATGTCTGCATTTGCAGACCTCCAACGGCCAAGCCTGCACCCGCCAGCATGGCTGTCAACGTTTGAGGCAACCGACTTTTTAAAACAATAAAATACCAGCTTTCATTTTCATAGGGTTTGCCACTTAGTATTTTCAGAATTGCCTCTATTGGAATGTGTATAGAACCAAAAACAAGATTTAGCAAAAACAATGAAAGCGAAAGAACAAAAAGGCAAATAAGCCACAAAACTATCTTTGGTCTTTTAACCAAATGGAAACCTATTATTTCTTCCATCTATTTAACTCAATTATTTTTTTGCGAGGAGGCATATTTTTTCCACTTAAATGCTATTTGTTAATGGCTCAAAGGCAAATTTTCAATTTATTGGATTATTTTCCTCCCTGATTATCATTTTTCAACCAATGAAAATATACCGGTTCATATTCCTGAAAAAGATCCGGATGCAGATAATAGGCCAAATCATTTAAAATTACATGCGGTTCAACTATGCCTTTTTCATAAAACCCCGAGTAGCGGGAATTACTGATTAATACTTTCCCTTTTTTGAAAGATTCAAACCCGGAATATCGTCCATCCATTTGAAGCAAATCAGAAGTGGTAAAATCTCCTTGATGATTGACCGTCAAAACCCATACATCACTTGAGTAAAAATCATTAAAAACCGTTTCAAAATCCAAAGCTAAAGAACCTGCCCCCGGCCGATTACGATAGCGATATGCAGCCCCAGCATCTTCAAACAATTTAGCCACATAACTTTCGCCCGCCGGCATATACCAAACATCATTAAAAAGATAACCGGTAAAAACAGTGGGCCGGGGAACAACGGATTTGGCTCTTCTGGCGATGGCCTGATAACGGTTCTCAATCTCTTTAAATTGAGAAATTGCGACTTCTTCTTTATCGTAAAAAGCACTAAAAAAAACAAGCCATTCAGCTCTTCCCAAAGGAGAAACTTCAAGATAACTACAATCATAAATTAATAACAGACCTGCCTCCTCAATAGGACCATATCTGTTATCTTTAAAAGGAGAAACAAACACAAACTGTGGAGACGAAGCCAAAAGAACTTCAATATCAGGTGAACCGGCCATTCCCACATTTTTTATTCTCCCTTCGTTCAGGTTTGCCTGTACATAGAAATTTGAGATATACTGAGGCTCGGCAACGCTACCAAGCGATTCAAGAACGCCAATTTTTGCAGCAAATTCGATTTGCGTAGATGAAAAGGCGGACCAATTTGTAACAGGATAGGTTACATACGGCAACAAGTGATTTTGGAACTGTTGGGGACACTCCCCGGACCCTACAAGAATATAATCTCCCTCGGCTGTTTGATCCCAAGGATCAGCTATGTGAATTAATTTCAGACTATCGTAATAAGTTATAGAAAATCCTTTGGCATAGCTCGGACGAAAAACCGAATCAGGTTTAAGATTAGCAAAAAGATCTATAACAGAATCTTTTTGGGTTGCAACGTGGCAAGAAGAAAACAATACGACAGTCAACAGACCGGACAACAATTTTTTTAATACCATCACTTTATCTCCCGAAAGCTTTATTGGTTAAGGGGCAGTGTACAGGCAGGTCTTCTGGCTTTCCCTGATGTAACGCCTTCCCGGAGAAAATCATCCATAATGAATAGATCATTCCAGTGGCTTCTGTTGTTACAACAATAATATGGGATTACAGCTGCGGGTACAGCTCCGGACTCTCTGCCAACAGACCACCGGATTCCCTCGAGGCTTAATAGCACCTGTTACACTTTTGCAAAATTAAAATAATATACAACAACTACAATATCCAATCCCTAACTTACTTTTCTATTAACAAAAGGTAATAAAAGAAATTATAAAGTTTCATGGCAATTAAAAACAAAGGATTCAATCTATCCCCCTCACAAAATCCTATGTCTCAACCATTCCAGCATTGTTTATATTTATCGGTTTCTAAGTTCAATATTATCCAGATATCGCCATTGATCGTTTTTATATTCCAATGCATCATAAGACAGATCAGGCACATAATAACTCCGATCTCCTTCATAAACAGGATCCATCGGTGATAAATGATCCAATACAATCTTCTTTTCCCGGCCATCATATCTTAGCATCATATTGGCATCATTACTATACTCAAAAATCAACCTTTTTTTTACGCGTCCCCCAACATTAAAAATTGGGGCACCAAAAACAGGTATCCCCTGGCGGGCAATATAGAATACATCAACAATTCTGATTTTTGAAAAGGCGTCATTGCCATTATATCCCAAAAGCGTAAAAAAAGTCTGTTTTTTTATTCGTACCGGAATAATTTGGTAATAAACGGCACCGAACCAGTCAGGATAACGCAACGTTGAAAACTGGGCTCGATTAATTTCCGTATACTTATCATTCAATTGATACACCTGAATATTCTTAGCTTCATCTTTTACGGCCAAAAGCCCAAAAAAGTGATGGCCTCCTTCAAGTTTTTCTATGTTCCAAGTCACTATTTTCACCCCTTCCTTTGGCAACAAAAGAGTGGACAATCCTGAAAAGCCGGCGAAATCATCTAAAAACATTTGGGGTTGCGACAATACCATAGAAAGGCGTTGCTGCAACTTTTCCGAAACACTGAAGATGGATTCTTCGCCTTTCATTCTCATTAAGCTGGCAAAACCCATAGCGGTCTCTACATCCGGAATTTTCAGAATCTCTCTCCGATTAGTCATAACGTTAAAACCAACTATTGTATCTTCATTCAAGGGTAACATTTCAAAGTCAAGTGTCCATTTCTCTTCTATTGTAAATGGCAGCTCTTTGGTAAATGTAAAGGCCGTCTTTTCTTTTACTGACTTCAAACAATAAAGCAATTTCTGTTTGCCGCTTTCAAATGAAACAATGGTGACAAAAGCATTGAATTTTTCATCTTGGTCAGACATGACCTCCCACCCCCGTAAAAATTTTGTTGAATCCGGAGCCTCACTTACGTTTACCACAAATCGTTCAATCTGATTGAGTAACGACACTTCCCGAAAATTCTTTTCATTATCATCGCCCTGGAGATAGTTCTCCCATTGCTGGAAGAGTGTTTCATATTTCTGGGCAGTCCCTGAAATAGAAAAGAACACCACAAGGAAAAAAAGAAAAAATAAACGATTAGGCATAAACCAATATTTTTAATTATCTATATTTTTAAATATTTTTGCACAACATTTATTTTTCAAAAAAAACGAATAATAGCATGCAAACCAACAAACACATAAAATCCGACAACAAAGAAAACAAAAAAATGTCTCGCTTACTAAGAATAGCTATTGGAATAGTAGTAGGTGGCACTTTAGGATATGCATACTATCATTTTATCGGTTGCACCTCCGGCAGTTGTCCTATTACAAGCAGGCCCTGGAACAGTACAATCGCAGGCATGGTTTTAGGATTAATCTGGACAATAAAGTAAAAACAATACTTGCCAAAAAGATGTTAGGCCTAGGATAATTTGAAATCCAATAGGTATGGCAATCCAATCATTATCCCTGAATTTCCTACCCTGATAATGTCAGTTTTAAATAAAAAGAAGGACACATTAACACCCAAAAAACGTTCTGCCCCCTGTTCAGACCAACGTATTAGAACGAAACAGGGACGACAGAACGCCTGCCATAAATAACAAATTAATAAGGATTTACTCCCAATTCAAAATAACCTTACCACAATTTCCTTCTTCCATGATGTCAAATCCCTTTTGAAATTCGTCAATTGGAAAACGATGTGTAATTATTGGAGAAATATCCAACCCCGACATCAACATCTGTTCCATATGATACCATGTTTCAAACATCTCACGTCCATAAATCCCTTTTAACATTAAGCCTTTAAAAATAATTGTATTCCAATCAACAACAGTAGAAGAAGGAAGTATGCCGAGCAAAGAAATCTTACCCGAATTGTACATATGGGCCAGCATTTGGTTGAAAGCCTTTTCCGATCCTGAACACTCCAATCCTATATCAAAACCGATCATTCCCAGCTCACGAATCACATCAGACAAATTTTCCTTCAGCGGATTAATTACTTTGGTAGCACCCATCTTACGTGCAATTTCTGCCCGATATTCGTTCATTTCTGTGGCCACCACATATCGGGCACCTGCAAACTTAGCAACAGCAACACTCATGCTTCCTATCAGGCCTGCACCGGTAACCAGAACATCCTCCCCTATCAATGGAAATGATAGAGCTGTATGCGTTGCATTTCCCAGCGGGTCCATGATGGCAACAATATCGTCCGGGATTTGCGAATTAATCTTCATCACATTATTGGAAGGAACCTTCACATACTCGGCAAAGGCACCATCTATATTAACCCCTATCCCAACAGTTTTCTCACAGATATGCTGCCTGCCCCTTCGACAGTTCCGGCAATATCCACAGGAAATGTGACCTTCACCGGTAACACGGTCTCCCACTTTCACATTGGTCACTTCTGATCCTACGGCAGATACATATCCCACATATTCATGCCCGATAATCATGGGGGTTTTGATGGTTTTTTGTGCCCACTCATCCCATTTGTATATGTGAAGATCCGTACCACATATGGCTGTTTTTGTTACGTTGATTATAACATCGTTATGACCTGGTTCAGGGATGGGAACCTCCTGCATCCATATCCCTTTTTCGGGTTTCAGCTTTACCAGAGCTTTCATTGTTTTCATCACTATAAAGTTTATCTAATTTATTGGTCTGATGGAACTCGCATGGCCCATCGCTTTTATAAACATCCTTATTAAGGCAATTGTCCCATATTCGATTACGCCTTCGACATTAGCACACTCTCTTTCCCCAAAGACATTAAGATAGAGTAGGCTCAGGTAGGAATAACCCGGATGACGATTTTTCAAACAGACCATTCCCAAGCGAATTACCCGGATCTCAGAAGAAAGAGATCCAGAAAGGAATGGCCAAAGTAAAATATCCTAATTATCCCGGATGTTCTGAGCTTTATCAATTGCTTAAATAAGCATTTAGGGAAATAACCTAGCCTTTAGCAAATGTAGAATCATTCACCATCTCAAAAAAAAACAATCATCATGTTTGACGTAAGAATAATGAACAATTATTCAGCAAGCTTCAGTTCTATTGGTTCCCCATCTAATTCAGCTTGATTGATACAACTAAGATATTTATAAAATTCAATTTGCGATCTCAGAGGAGAAGTTCCTTTCTTTGGTTTCTTCAATTTGTTATTTAATTCATTATCTAGGATTCTGGCAGCACTAGTATCTTTCCACTGAATAAGAAACATATCAATCAGTTGTTTTTTCAGCTTCTCATCATATACCGGACAAGCCACTTCAACTCTTCGGTCGAGATTGCGAGACATCAAGTCGGCCGAAGCAATGTATACTTTTTCTCTTTCGCCGGATCCTATGATGAAGAATCGGCTGTGTTCCAAAAAACGGTCAATAAGACCGATGCAAGGGATCGGCTCCACCTCTTTATCAAAATCAGGAAACAAAGAAAACATGCCCCGCACATTCAATCGCACATCCACTCCTGCTCTTTTGGCCTGATACAATTTCTGAATCATTTTATAATCAGCCAGATTATTCAGTTTAATCCACAACCGGGCATCCCCACCTTTTTGGGCTACCATAATCTCTTTATTAATCAGCTGGGTTAGCTTACGTCTGAGATAAAAAGGGGAAACCCATAGATGGTTATATCTGGATATCCGATAATTTCGGTCGAAGAAATTAAATACCGAGGCCACCTCTCGGGCGATACCGTCGTGAGCAGTCATCAACAGATGATCACTAAAAACCCTTGCGGTATCTTCATTAAAATTACCGGTTCCCACACATGCATACCGTACCAATTGATTTTCCTCTTTTCGTGTCACCAAGAAAAGCTTGGAGTGTACTTTCAATCCTTTGACGCCATAAATAATTTTCACCCCGGCATTTTGTAGCTTATTAGCCCACTTAATATTCGGCAGTTCATCAAAGCGGGCCTGCAGCTCCATCACTGCCGTAACTTTTTTCCCATTGCGTGCAGCATTAATTAAGGCATGCATCACATTGGAATGTTTGGCTACCCGGTAAATGGTAATTTTTAATTCCTTTACCATTGGGTCAATACTGGCCTCCCGAAGGAAATCAATAAAATGAAGAAATGAATGATAAGGAAAATGCAATAATATATCTCTTTGTTTCAAAACAGAAAAGACAGATTTTCCGTTGGGGTAATGCTCATGCCGGATAGGTGGCAAAGGATCATAAAGCATATCGGGTCCTCCAATTGTGGGGAAATCCATAAAATCCTTAAAATTATGGTATCGCCCTCCCTGAATGATAACGTCATCTTTGGTAAAATGCAATTTCTTCAATAAAATTTCCAGTAAGTCTTTGGGCATTTCTTTGTCATAGACAAATCTCACGGGGGGGGCATCCTTTCTCTTTTCCAAACTCTGGGCAATGGCGTTCACATAACTTTCGGAAATATCGTCGTCAATATCCAGTTCTGCATCTCGAGTAAGTTTAAATGTATAGGCTCCAAACTCATCAAAATCAAACATATAAAAAATATCTTCCAACTCAAATCTTATCACATCATCTAAAAGCATTATTGAAGTAGAATGCGAGTTAGAAGGGACAATAAAAAAGCGTCCTACCGCATCCACCGGAAGTTCAAGCAGTGAATAGACCGATTTGCCGGTACGACGATTTCTTAAAATAACCCCCAAATAAATAGCATCATCCTTCAGGTCAGGAAGATTACGTCGTTTGGATATAATCACGGGCATAAGTTTGGGCCTCACTTTTTGCTCAAAAATGCGTCGTACATAATCGCCCTGTTTTTCATTTAGCGACTTTTCATCCAGCATATATACGTTATGGCCCTCCAGCTCTCGAATAATTTGTTCATACACACGGCCAAATTCAAGCCCCTGTTCTTTAACAATTCGATTAATTTCAAATAGGGTTTTTCGCGGTGAAACACCGTCAATTTCTGCATCCTTACCCAACTTGGCCAAACGCTTCAAAAAGGCGACTCTTACCCTGAAAAATTCATCGAGATTATTGGAATATATCCCGAGAAACTTTATCCGCTCAATCAATGGCACTTCCTTTTTTGAAGCTTCCTGCAAGACACGCGCATTAAAGTAGAGCCAACTTAATTCTTTGGAACGATATTTTTTATAGAGCATAGATGTTGACCTTAAAACAATTCATAAAGAAAAACTAATATAGCCACAATTTGTTGATTTCACACACTAAAAATAAGTCAATAAAAATTTCATCCGAATAAAGTTTATCTAGGTTTTTTGACGAATGGAACGCGTATGATCTTAAGTTCATTCATATTCCGGGTATGAAAATGGGAATTTGTCATGCTCGTTTCATCCGAAAAAATTAAGTCCAAAGTGTTGGTTTGTAGGTGACATGCATAACAGGCCACATTCACACAACTCCAGGCCGGAAAGTGGGTGCATTCTCCAAATAATGAAGAACAGTTCAATCCTATTCTATATACATCAAACCCAGATGTTTGCTTCGATGCAGCTCAATCGCATGCCTCGATGCGACTCAATCACATGCTCCGATGTGATGCAATCACATGTTCCGATGCGATGCAATCGCAGGCCTAATTATCAACTTTTATTTACGGATTAAAAAAGACGGCATAATTCTACTCGCAGCTTCATGTTAAACAAATACACTTCAATGAAAAGAGAAAATTAAAGGAACCCCGAATGGCAAGAGAATAAGTAACCAATAAACATCAATTACAAAAACATGAATAGGCACATTCAAAAAGAATTTTGCCAAATGATATCCTCATTTTAGTGTTACGGGCAAAAAATCATCCAAAGGCACCAAAATAAGATTTAGCCAACAATAGTGAACATTTTTTCTAAACCACAGTTTTGTTTCTGAACTTTCAGGAAGCCTCGTTTAGGTCCCTTCTATGAAAGATTTTAAACTTTGGGCAACACCTAACACCATCAACTTAACATTACAACACTTAACTAAAGTGTTAGAAACGTCGACCCACACAAGTTTTGAATACCGATGGTTGATACTAAGTAAATCAGTAAAAACTCATTGATACGATTAAAAACAAATTCTAAATTTTTTTGCCATGAATAAAGTATCGGAAGCCAATAAAATTTCCACAAAACTACATGAAATCCTGGAAATAAAACATTTAACAGACTCCACCTTTATCATCAGAATGGAAAGAAATAATCTCAAATTCAAAGCAGGACAACACATCAACGTTGGTCCGGCCAACAGCATCCATACCAGAGAATATTCTATTTATAGTGGTGAAAATGATGATTATCTGGAAATTCTGGTCAAGGAAGTGACCGATGGGTTTATCTCTCCAGTTCTTAAAAAGCAAAAACCCGGTAACATGTTGGTGGTGGAAGAACCTGTAGGTTATTTTTCCCTCCCCTCCCAGATCGATCCCAATGAACAATTGTTGTTTATTGCAACCGGTACAGGCATTTCACCGTTCCATAGTTTTATAAAATCATATCCCGTCCTCAATTATCGTATTCTTCACGGTATTCGCAATACCACCGAAAAATACGAATCAGACTTTTATGCCCCTTCCCGATATGTGGCGTGTACCTCACGCCAAAAAAGTCAAGATTCCTATTTCGGACGGGTAACCAATTATCTCGAAGAAAACCCTATTGAAGGCAAGGTTCGTTGTTATCTGTGTGGTAATAGCAGCATGATCCATGATGTGTATGACCTTCTGGAAACGCAGGGTATTCCTTCGGAGAAAATACATGCTGAAGTCTATTTCTAACCGCGTTCTTTATTCTGACCAAAAACGAAGAAAAATCAATAAAGGAAAGGGCATTTCATAAATCTTTTTATAGGCGAGGCCAAAACTACCAAAAATGATTAAGGCCCTTAGATGGACAATAACCAACACCATCCAGGGCCTTAACTAATAGTTTTATATCCACTTATTCTTTTTGTTTGTGCTTTTCTTCGATCCATTTACGGGCATTTACAAAAGCCTCCATCCAAGGGGTTATGGCATCGTTGCTTCTTCCCTGCGGATAGTGACTCCACTGCCATGGAAAAACCGACCGTTCCAAATGAGGCATCATGGCAAGGTGACGGCCATCTTGCGAACATATGGCAGCTGCATTATAATCACTTCCGTTTGGGTTCGAAGGATATGCTTCATAACCATATTTTCCGGGAATATGATAGGCATTTTCCTCCATCGGCAGACAGAACTTCCCCTCCCCGTGAGCCACCCAAACCCCGATCTTAGAGCCGGCCAACGACTTCAACATAACTGAATGGTTCTCCTGAATAGTCATGGTTACAAAATTAGATTCGAATTTATGCGAATCATTGTGAAGCATTCTGGCTTTCTTTTCATGTTCCGGATTAATCAGATCAAGATTCACCATTAGCTGACAACCGTTACAGACCCCCAGACTCAAAGTATCGGGACGTGCATAAAAATTCTCCAGCGCTTTTTGAGCCTTTTCGTTATATCGGAATGCTCCGGCCCATCCTTTAGAGGATCCCATAACATCTGAATTGGAAAAGCCTCCCACAAAAACAATAAAATCAATTTCTTCTAAAGTTTCTCTTCCCGAAATCAGATCGGTCATGTGAACATCTTTTACTGCAAAACCGGCTTTATAAAGAGAATAAGCCATTTCCCGATCACCATTAACACCTTTTTCCCGAATAATGGCAGCCTTTGTGACCCTTTGAGGATTAATCAGAGCAAGCGATTCCAACGTACCTTGGAAATGAGCCGGGAACTGAAACTCCAAAGCTTGTTTTTTGTAATTATTGAAACGCTCTTCAGCTTTCTTCTCCCCGGATTGGTTGCGATCGAGCAAATAAGAAGTCCTAAACCAAACATCCCGCATATGGTCGATATCAAAGCTGAAGTTTTTGATTTTTGTCTTCACCTTCAAATGTCGCGTTTCAACCGGCCGACCAATCACCTCAAATCGGATACCTGCCTGCTCAAGCAAACCACCCACAGTATCCAGATCAGCAACCTGAATCACGACAGCAGGATTTTCGCTAAAAAGCAGCTTAACAGGATCTTCTTCCATCATATTGGAAAGATCCGCTTCCACACCATAATCTTTATTAGCGAAACACATCTCCAGCAAGGTGGTTACCATTCCACCCGCCGAAACGTCATGTCCTGCCAGTACCAATCCTTCCCGAACCAATTGCTGAATCGTTTCAAAGCCTTGACGGAAATAGTTGGAATCTTTTATCGTTGGAACTTCATTGCCCAGCTTATTTCTAATCTGGGCAAAACTGCTTCCTCCAATCTTCATGGTATCCGACGACAGATCAATATATATAAGGTAGGTATCGCATTCTTTTTTCAACACCGGCTTAACAATCCTGCGAACATCGTCTGTCTCGGCCGCAGCACTTATAATCACCGTTCCTGGGGAGATGACAGCTTCTCCGTCAGGATATTTTTGCGTCATAGACAAAGAATCTTTTCCGGTAGGAATGTTGATTCCAAGATCACAGGCAAAACGACTAACAGCATCCACTGCCTCATATAAGCGGGCATCTTCCCCACTATTTCGACAAGGCCACATCCAGTTGGCACTTAAACTTATTCCTTTTATGCCATGCGTCAGCGGAGCCCAAACAATATTTGTCAAAGCTTCGGCTACAGAAATGACAGATCCGGCTTTAGCATCGACCAATCCAATGCCCGGGGCATGGCCGATCGATGTAGCAACACCTTTACTTCCGGAATAATCGATTGTTGTCGCCCCCAGATCACTTAAAGGCAACTGGATTTCACCAACACATTGCTGACAGGCAACCTTACCGGTCACCGAACGGTCTACCTTATTTGTCAACCAGTCTTTACATGCCACCGCCTCCAGTTGAAGAACCATTTCGAGGTCATTTTCAACCTCATTAACATCATATTTTATATCCTCAAATTGTCTAGAAACCACCTCGTCTTTCATAACTGTTTTAGGTGGATTTCCGAACATATCCGCCAATTGCAGATCGATGGGTACATTGCCTTTATCATCCACAAAACGGAACTGCATATCACCGGTAGTTTGTCCCACCACATACATGGGAGCACGCTCCCTATCGGCTACTTTTTTGAGCTTTTCAACATCTTTTTCATGCAACACCAACCCCATCCGCTCTTGTGATTCATTCCCTACAATTTCCTTTGCCGACAAGGTAGGATCACCCACCGGCAACTGATCAAGATGGATGGTACCACCCGTTTCCTCTACCAATTCAGAAAGACAGTTTAAGTGTCCACCGGCACCATGATCATGAATAGAAACAATTGGGTTTTCATCGCTTTCGGCCATGGCACGAATGGCATTCATGACCCGCTTTTGCATTTCGGGATTGGAACGTTGAACCGCATTTAATTCAATGGAATTGGCAAACTCACCAGTGGCCACAGAAGAAACGGCACCACCTCCCATTCCGATACGGTAATTGTCCCCTCCCAGCACCACCACCTGATCACCTTTAGCGGGTGTATCCTTTAGGCTGTGATCTTTTTTAGCAAATCCGATACCACCTGCCAACATAATCACTTTATCAAAAGCAAATTTGTGATAATTTTCAAAATGCTCGAAAGTCAGGACCGATCCACAGATGAGTGGTTGTCCAAATTTATTTCCAAAATCGCTGGCTCCGTTAGATGCCTTTATTAAAATTTGCTCCGGTGTCTGATAAAGCCATGGTCGTTCCGGAAATGCCTTTTCCCACTTCCGGCCATCGCCGGGACGGGGATAACTGGTCATGTAAACGGCTGTTCCGGCCAAAGGAAGACTTCCTTTTCCACCGCCAAGTCGGTCACGTATTTCACCGCCGGAACCGGTAGCAGCACCGTTAAAAGGTTCCACGGTGGTGGGAAAGTTGTGGGTTTCAGCCTTCAGAGATAAAACGGTTTCAATATCCTTTTCAACAAAAAAATCAGAAGTATCCTGGCGCACAGGGGCAAATTGTTTGGCCAAAGGTCCCTGAATAAATGCCACATTGTCCTTATAGGCTGATACCAGATAATTGGGGTTTTTTTCAGAGGTTTTCTTTATCAATTTAAACAGAGAGCTTTGTTTCTCTTCCCCATCAATAATAAACGTCCCGTTGAAAATTTTATGACGACAATGCTCTGAATTTACCTGTGAAAATCCAAAAACTTCACTATCGGTCAATTTACGCCCCAGACGTCGACTCAAATCATTCAGATATTCTATTTCTTCATTGCTAAGCGCTAATCCTTCCTTCTCATTATATGCCTCAATATTTTCCACAAAAATAACGGGGTCCGGCTCTTTCGCGATATTAAAAACATCCTGATCCAAGCCATCGTACATGGCTTGTAACATGGGATCATATTGCGCCTTTGGGTGATCTGTGGCAAAAAATTCTTCGATTCGTTCAATGCCGGCAATTCCCATGTTCAAGGTAATTTCCACTGCATTGGTACTCCAGGGTGTGATCATTTCTTTTCGGGGTCCAACAAAGAAACCTTCCAGTTTTTGGTTTTCTAAAAGTCGTGCACCATCAAAAAGCCAAATTAATTTTTCTAAATCGGTTTTTGAGAGAGTAGTGCTGCTACCAACAGCTAACACGCGACGATTCTCGCCCTGGAAAAAATGTACCATTTGATCTTCAGTTTTATGCGGTTTATATCGTAGAAGCTGCAAAATTAAAACATTTCACGAATTAACGGTAGCAATTTATCATTTAGCGAGGGCAAATCCATACAAATTTAAGCTATTTCCACTTGCACCATCATTCATTTCGCAGCGAACAAAAAAGAGTAACTTCTTTGGGAAAAAGAAAAGTCCGGATGGGAAAACCATCTTCTGGTTATCTCATCCGGACCCATTTGGCCTATTATGGCCTATTTTACAAGCCCTAAATAATTCTAATCAACGAGTCTTCATCAATTTAAGCACCTATAAGACCAACAATGCTCCTATCTATTTTTATAATGAATGGCCTGTAATCCTTTCAACCGTTGTGTACTGGTTTCAGGCGTAATATCCCTTTGCGGGTTGGCCAACATTTCGTACCCAACCATAAATTTCTTAACGGTAGCAGACCGCAACAATGGTGGATAGAAGTGCATATGAAGGTGCCATTCAGGATGCTCTTTACCATCGGTAGGAGCCTGATGGATTCCAGCCGAATAAGGGAATGAAGTCTCAAACAAATTATCATACCGAATGGTTAATTGCCGGTAGGCATCTGCAAGACCTGACTTTTCGTATTCGGTAAGTTCGTCCAAACTGGCTACCGGCCTACGACTCACAATCATTGCTTCAAAAGGCCACACTGCCCAGTAGGGCGACAAGACCACAAAATGGTCATTCTTGTATATGATTCTCTGGTCTTTTTCCAATTCACGACTAAGATAATCACTTAACAAAGTCCGTCCATGTTTATCAAAGTAAGCTTTTTGCTTTACTTGCTCCTTGAGGGGTTCCACGGGGATAGAACTGCCTGACCAAATCTGCCCATGGGGGTGTGGGTTACTGCACCCCATAACAGCCCCTTTATTTTCAAAAATTTGAACGTAATTAATGAAGTCTTTTGCGCCCAGTTCCCTATATTCCTTTTGCCATACATCCACCACACCACAGACAGCTTCGTGCGACATTTCAGGAATCGTTAAATCGTGCCGGGGAGAGAAACAAATCACTTTACAAATGCCCTGTTCACTGGCGGCACGGAACAATTCGCCGTCATTTTCTTCCCCTTTAGGAGTGTCGGATAACAATGCAGAAAAATCATTTACAAAAGTATAAGTAGCTTTGTAATCGGGATTTTTCTCGCCTCCTACCCGATCATTGCCCGGACACAAATAACACTTAGGATCATATTGAGGTCGTTTTTCATCCTGACCTTTTTCCACCTGGCCCTGCCATGGACGTTTGGCTCGGTGAGGAGATACCAGTACCCACTCACCTGTAAGCGCATTATATCTGCGGTGGGGATGCTCTTCCATATTAAACGTTTGCATAACCTAATATCATTTAAAAGAAAATTACTGATTACATTAAGCGACGTGCACCATCTCCAACGTCAGCAATATAAAATTGAGGCTTTAAGCCAGTTCTCTTTTCATACGCAGGTCCCACCTGATGGATGAAATCATCGGTTTTGTTTTCACGAACAATGGAAACGGTACAACCACCAAATCCGGCACCGGTCATTCTCGATCCTATAACCCCATCGGCTTTCCATGCCTCTTCGGCTAAAGCATCCAATTCCGGACCCGTAACTTCATAATCATCACGCAAAGAAACATGCGAAGCATTCATCAACTGTCCAAACTCCTGAATATTACCTTCTTTAAGCGCTCTCATAGCATCCAAAACACGCTGATTCTCTGTTATAACGTGACGAGCACGACGAAGCAGAACATCAGACGATAGACGTTCAAAAATCTGATTAAAAGTATGAAAATCAATATCGCTCAAAGAGTGGTACTCCCCTGATTTATTAAGTTCTTTCAGCGCCTGCTCACATTCGGATCTCCGCTCGTTGTATTTGGAATCAGCCAGACCACGCCGTTTATTGGTGTTGCTGATCACAATTTTATATCCATCCAGTTTTAAAGGGACTGTACTCCACTCCATAGTATCGCATTTTAATGCCAGAGCATGATCTTTTTTCCCCATCCCCACGGCAAACTGATCCATGATACCACAATTTACACCTACAAACTGATTCTCTGCATTTTGAGAGATTTTGACCATCTCCATCATTTCCAGATTCCCTCCAAAAATATCATTAATCATCACCGAGGTTACCAACTCGATTGAAGCCGAAGAAGATAATCCTGCTCCATTGGGAATATTGCCGCTGTAGAGAAGATCAACCCCTTGATCCATAACCACTCCTTGTTTTTTAAACTGATCCATCACACCCAACGGGTAATTCATCCAGGCATCACCGGATAATGGTTGACTAATATTTTCAATAGATACTGTTTCCCTCCGCTCCAAATTTTCGGATGCAAAACGCAAAACACGATCGTCATTTTTGCTAACCAGCAAATAGGTGCCGTAGCTCAGCGCACAAGGAAAAACATATCCTCCATTATAATCGGTATGCTCACCGATAAGATTTACCCGACCGGGCGAAAAAAAGACCGCTTCCACAGGCTTCTTGTAAATCTTTTCAAAATTTGATTTTAAAGCATTTAAGTCCATATCACTATTTTTAATTTCCTACTGGTAGGTACTGGTAGGCAAATATAAACATTTCCTTTCTATTACAGACAATTTTGAAATGCAAAATAAAAAAAGGGTGGTATTCGGCAGCTATTCCTTCTCGCCAAATCATCCGGGAAAGCATCAACCTACAATTAATCCTTTTTCTGACAAGATTTTATAACATCGTAACTATGCATCACGAAAAAAAAGAAAGAAAAAATGCAAACCTAGCACTACAGTGACTGCCGAATATTTAATCTAGAAGGATTTTTAAGACAAACTTTTTTGTTGGCCATGATTAGTTGTGCAAGATTTTTTCCCATTTCCACAAAATCGGTCGACAAAGTGGTGATACCTCCTGCCACGATTTCCTTTAAGCCGGTGTCGTTGAGAGAAATAATACCCACATCCCTCCCCGGTCTCAACATTTTACTATTCAAATCTTTAACCAGTTTAACCAAATCCCTGTCATTAGGAAGAATATAGACATTGCCTTTTTCTACCGGAGGCTTAAAGGAAGAAAGAATCTTATAAGGAAAGCAATAACGGTCACAGAACATTTTAAACCCCGTTAAGAAGCCCTCCGGCTCTTTTCCGCCAGGAAATATCAATGTCAACTTTTTATACTTCCTCAACAAATCCAAACCTGCACACAAACCACGATACATATCATCATGAAAATCCTGAAACACACAAGGATATCGATCATGGAGATATTCCGGATTTCGATCCAACAAATAAACTCTTTCCTGCTGCAATTGATTCAATACCTCAAGAACATTGGGCAGGTTGGCGGGCATAATAACATAAGACGTATAACGCTCTTTGCGCTCTAGCACCAGCGAGGCAAAAACTTCCGGATTAAAATGATGAAAAAAGATATCCACCACCGCATTGTCTCCAAGGTGTTCAATAAAAGAATTAAACAGATCTTCCTTAAAGGCGTTGAATTCATCAAAAAGCAGAAAAATCTTTTCCTCCTGACCAATATCAACCGAATCCACATAATAACCCTTTCCGGGAATACTTCGAATAATACCTCTGGCTTTTAATTCATTATAAGCCATCAAAACGGTATCTCTCGACAATTTAAACGTACGGGCAATGTCATTAACAGATGGTAATTTATCCTGAGATTTCAATTTTCCGCTCCGAACAGAATGAAGTACTGAATTAATAATCTGGCGATAACGAGGTTCTCCCTTGTTTTTATCGATATTTATAAATCTTTTTACCATTAGCTAAAAATAACATTCACAATTATTTCCATTCATTTAAGAACCAGTGATTTTTTAATTATTCCTCAGACCACACTAATCACGAAAATCTGTTCCAGCATTGTCTTAATAAATTCTATAATTACAGTTTTTTTTATTTCGGGAACCATGCTGTAATCACATAATTAGGTTTATTCCCGTTGGCTACTTATTTTTGTCCCGTCATTCATTCAATTAATAGCTCTTTATGAAACATATTAATAATTCAGCCTAAAAAAGTGAATTTATCCAATTTTATTTTTGAATGGCAGTATTATATATTAAAAAACAAAAAAATATTACACTCAAATATTTAAATTATCAACTGATGAAAATCCATGAGATACCCCTTCCTGACTCCAACAACAATTATATAAAACTTTTTGAATTAAAGAACAGTTTAGGCACTACGGTTCAAATTACCAATGCAGGGGCATGCATCACCAGCATTAAAACGGAAGACAAAAATGCAAATTTTTCAGACATAGTCCTTGGTTTTGATCATCCCGAAGAGTATTTGAACCCCGACTATTTGAATAATTGTGTATTTCTCGGTGCAACTGTAGGTCGATTTGCCAATCGTATAGCAAAAGGTAAATTTGAGTTGGAAGGGAAAGCATTTAACTTGAAAACCAACAACGGTGAAAACCATCTTCATGGGGGTCCTACCGGATTTCACTCTCGGATCTGGGAACCCCGTATTAATAAAACAAGTTCAAAAGATATGCTTGTCATGACTTTGACTAGTCCCGACAATGATGAAGGTTATCCCGGCACATTAAAAGTAGAAGTAACATTTTTCCTTACGAATGAAAATGAATTAATCATTAACTATAAAGCAGAAAGTGATGCCCCCACACCTGTAAACTTGACGAACCACAGCTACTTTAATTTAAGTGGTAAAGAGACGGACATTCTGGATCATGAGGTAATGATTTTTTCCGATAAATACACTCCTAAAAAAGGGGATATTCCTACAGGTGAAATTGCTCCCACGCAAGATACCCCATTTGATTTTAAAGATTTCCACAAGGTAGGAGAACGATTGAACGAACTTCTGGATGACGCCTACGACCACAATATGATCATTAACGGTGAAGAAGGAGAATTAAGAAGGGCGGCCTTGGTAAGGGAACCGGATTCGGGACGTACCTTGGAAGTTTTTACCACCATGCCGGGTATGCAATTCTATATCGGAAGATTTCTGGACGGCACCTATAGAAACGGAACTCGTATGTTTGACAAATTTGCCGGCATGTGCTTTGAAACGCAATATTTCCCTGATTCTCCCAATTGGCCAGCCTTCCCTTCCTGTATTTTTGGCCCGGAAAGACCCTACAGACATACCACAGTGTTCAAATTTGGAGTAAATAAGTAAGAATCATGATCAGTATAATTGACTATTTCGAGGGGAAGGTTGAGAAATATCCGGAACATCCTCTTTTGTGGGAAAAAAAAGAGGGTAGATTTCAACCTTCCAGTTATCGCCAGATACATGAAAAAGTGGTATCTCTGGCCGCAGGTTTAGTCTCAGTTGGAATCAACAAAGGAGACAGAATTGCCTTATTATCAGAAGGACGTAACGACTGGCTAATCTCAGAGTTGGCTATTCTACGGTGTGGTGCTATCAATGTGCCACTTTCCACCAAGCTGGAAGCTGACCAGGATCTGGTATTCCGACTCAATCATTCCGAGAGCAGAATGGTTATGGTATCTGAATATCAGCTGCCTAAAGTCAGGCAGATCATTGGTGAGATCCCTATGATTGAAAAGATAATTGTCTTTGATGAAATATCTGACCTTTCTTTGAAGGAATGCTCACTATCAGAGTTATACTCCTCCGGAGATCGTCTGTTAGAATCAAATCCAGAAATAGTAGAGGCGAGAAGAAAGGCGATTCATTATAATGATATCGCCAATATATCCTACACTTCAGGAACCACAGCTCAACCCAAAGGAATTATGCTCAGTCACCGAAATTATACTGCCAACGTGGAACAGGCATTTAGTTATATTGATATCCCTGCTCACTTCCGAACTTTGGCAGTGTTACCTTGGGATCATGCCTTTGCTCATACAGCAGCCCTTTACGCCTTTATGTATCGAGGGGCATCTATTGCGTCAGTGCAAGCCGGCAAAACACAAATGGAAACCCTTAAAAACTTTGCTAACAATATTCAAGAAATACAGCCTCATGTATTAATGAGTGTACCAGCCATTGCCAAAAACTTCCGAAAAAACATTGAAAAAGGGGTTATGGCCAAAGGGAAAGTAACAAATGCCCTTTTTCGGGTAGCCATGAAATATGCCATTTGGTACAATGGTACCGGCAACAACAAAGGCAGGGGAATAAAGAAACTGACCCAACCACTATATAGTTTATTTGATCAAATAATATTTAAACCCATAAGAACAAAATTCGGAGGAAATCTTCGATTTTTCATTGGCGGGGGCGCACTCCTTGACATTGAATTGCAAAAATTCTTTTATGCCATTGGTATCCCTATGTATCAGGGGTACGGACTGAGTGAGGCTTCACCCATCATATCCGCCAACACGCCTGCCCATCATAAAATGGGTTCTTCCGGACCAGTAGTTAATAACCTGGAAATAAAAATATGTGATGAATCCGGGAATTCCCTGCCTCCGGGACAATCGGGAGAAATTGTCATTAAAGGGGAAAATGTAATGCTGGGCTATTGGAAAAATGAAGAGGCCACGCAAGAGACCATAAAAGACGGATGGCTTTATACAGGAGATTTAGGTTATTTGGACCAAGAAGGCTATCTATATGTCTTGGGTAGATTTAAAAGCCTTCTCATTGGTTCGGACGGAGAAAAATATAGCCCTGAAGGGATTGAAGAAGCCATTGTGGATTATTGCTCCATGATTGATCAGGTAGTCTTACACAATAATCAAAATCCTTATACAACCGGGCTGATAGTGCCTAGTACAGAAAAGGTAATAGAGTATTTTAAATCGCTCAGCGATAACTTAACAGAAGACCAAAAGCTGGAAAAAACATTAAAAGCCATTCAACACCAGCTGGCCCAATTTAAAAAAGGAGGAAAACTTGAAAACCTCTTTCCTCAACGATGGTTACCTGCTGCCACAATTGTACTCCCTGAACCGTTTACCGAAGCCAACAAAATGTTGAATAGCACCATGAAGATAGTTCGACGAAAAGTGGAAGAAAATTATTCTGAAGAAATAGAATACCTATATTCACCTCAAGGAAGAGAATTTTTATCCGACTGGAACAAGAAAAATTTGGCGAAATATTTGAAGTAGTCAACAAATTTTGGAATTTTACATGTAAAAAATATCGTCAACGAAATAACAATTTCTTTAATTTGTAAAAAAAGCGCATAATTTTGCCACCAAAATACCAAAATATGCGTAAGCTATTTTTGTATTATTAAAGTTTTTATCATTTTTACAGTCGGTTAACTATGCCAAACATTAACTGTTTCATGAACACAGTCCAAATAACAATAACTGTAATATTAGTATTGATGCTTTCGTCCGTAACAAGTAGCTCTGCTCAAAGACGAGGAGGGTTTAATCTTAGTGATGGCTTAAGTATCACTCCCAAAGGTGGGTATAACCTGTTTTTTGGTGACTTGGTCGATGAGTCACGTGGAAGCTTTTCAGTAGGAGTCATGGCAGATCGGGAAATATCTAATTCCCTTTCACTGAGATCCCAGCTGATTGGTGGCAAAATGCAGGGAAAACAAGTTTTTTCCACCTCAGGACTTGTCTATGCAGAGTTTGATAATATCTATACAGAATTTACTATTGGTGGCGCTTACAGGCCGTTAAACCACCTCTTAGGATATTTCCGCGAAAGAAGATTCCAACCTTATGTGCATCTTGGAGCAGGATTAGTTTACTTTAGCGCAACTGAATATTGGGGACCTGCAAGTCCCGGCACTCCAGGCGAGGAATGGCGCACAGCTTCTGGGGTGGCCCCAGTGGTTGCAATGGGGGGAGGCACTTCAATCTGGATTAGCCCTATAATAAGTTTAAATTTAGAATTAACTGGTTCTCTACCTTTCTCAGATCAACTGGATGTTCATGATGTTTGGTATGCAACTTATGAAGATTGGGAAAACAAGGTAAATGCCCAAACAACTAATCCAAACGATTTCTATTATACATTTACTGTGGGAGTATCTTTCCTAATCGAGAAAAGTGGATTTTCAAACAATTCGAAATACAATCGAAGATCCTACATCAAAACCAGGAACTATTACAACTCAAAAAACAAAAGGCGTTCTTTCAAAAGACCCAAACAAAAGAAATTCTTGTTCTTTTAATAGAATTATTTTCAATGACCATATCAGAGGTTAATCCTCTGATACAGTCATTTGGTGCTCTATTAAACCAATATAATGGACAAAAAAGCAATTTCACGACAGCATGAACAAAAATACCACTCAAGTTTTGTCTGACATATATTGTGATAAATATCTTCCGACTTCAACTAAAATAAAGGACATTCAAGTATCCCCAAAAAATTTCTGGGAGCAAAGTATTTATTTTTTTTGATTTAGTAGTTTTTCCAAGCGGAACATTTCATCCCGGTATTGGGCAGCCTGAATAAAATCAAGTTCTTTCGACGCTTTTTTCATAGCTTCTCTAGTTTGATGAATGGCTTTTTCCAGCTTTTCAATGCTCATATACGACAGGACAGGATCGGCTGCCACATCTATATTTTGATCTTCGGGCCCCGAATAACCAAAAGAAGTTTCTTTTTCAGTTTCAATTCCTTTTTCTGCAAAAGTACTACCCCGTTTTTTAACAATTGCAGCAGGGGTAATACCAAATTTCTCATTATAGGCCAACTGTTTTTCCCGTCTATAGTTGGTGGCATCAATGGTTTGTTTCATCGATTTCGTAATGGTATCGGCATACATGATAACCAAACCATTCAGGTTTCTGGCAGCTCTTCCCGCTGTTTGCGTCAAAGAACGAGCAGAACGTAAAAATCCCTCCTTATCAGCATCAAGAATAGCCACCAACGACACCTCCGGTAAGTCTAATCCTTCTCTTAAAAGATTTACTCCAACCAAGACATCAATAACTCCACTTCTAAGATCTTCCATAATCTTGACCCGATCCAATGTATCAACATCCGAATGGATGTATTCACATTTAATATCCAACCGTTGGAGGTATTTGGTAAGCTCTTCTGCCATTCGTTTGGTAAGCGTGGTCACCAACACCCGTTCATTGATTTTTATTCGTTCTTGAATTTCCTCCAGAAGATCATCTATTTGGTTTAAGCTGGGCCTCACATCTATTTTAGGGTCAAGAAGACCAGTAGGTCGGATGACCTGTTCTACAATGACTCCTTCACTTTTTTCAATCTCAAAATCTGCAGGGGTAGCACTAACGAAAATAGCTTGATTGATCATTTTCTCGAACTCATCAAACTTGAGAGGCCGATTGTCCAACGCTGCCGGCAATCGAAATCCATATTCCACCAGATTTTGCTTACGACTATAATCTCCCCCGTACATAGCACGTATTTGTGGCAACGTAACGTGGCTCTCATCTACAACCATCAAAAAGTCAGATGGAAAATAATCCAGGAGACAGAAAGGACGAGTGCCCTCTGCACGCCCGTCAAAATAACGACTATAGTTCTCTATTCCCGGACAATGTCCTAGCTCCCTTATCATTTCCAGGTCATAATTCACCCTTTCTTCCAGACGTTTTGCCTCAATATTTTTCCCAGCATCTTTAAGGAAGGCTACTTGTTTTACCAAATCATCCTGAATAGATCGAATGGCCTGATTTATTCTCTCTTTAGTCGTTACAAAAATATTGGCAGGATAAATCAATATATCGTTCACGGAAGAGATCGTCCCATTGTTAATCGGATCAAAAGTCTCAATTGCCTCAATCTCATCCCCCCAGAAGATAATCCGGCAGGCATGATCGGCATATGCCAGAAAAACTTCCACAGTATCTCCTTTAACCCGAAAATTCCCACGATTAAATTCCACTTCATTACGGGAATAAAGCGCATCCACCAATTGCCTTAAAAACTTATTACGACCAATATTCTGTCCAATTTTTAAAGAAATAACATTTGCATGAAAATCTTCAGGATTACCAATCCCATATAGACAAGAAACCGACGATACTACAATCACATCTCTTCGTCCAGAAAGTAATGCAGAGGTAGCACTAAGTCGAAGTTTTTCTATCTCATCATTAATAGATAAATCTTTTTCAATGTAAGTATCGGTAACAGGGATATAGGCTTCAGGCTGGTAATAATCGTAGTACGAAACAAAATACTCTACTGCATTCTCAGGAAAGAAATTCTTAAACTCACCGTACAACTGCGCAGCCAGAGTTTTATTATGGCTAAGCACTAAAGTAGGTTTTTGAACTCGTTCAATAACATTAGCAATGGTAAAGGTTTTCCCCGAACCGGTAACGCCCAGCAGCGTTTGACAAGGAACCTCTTTATTGATTCCTTCCACTAACTGATTAATAGCTTCAGGCTGATCACCAGTGGGATGAAATTCCGAAACAATTTTAAAATCCATAAAGCATAATTTATTACCATGTGCCCTCAAACACAAACTGAGCTGGTCCTTTTAACCAAATATTTTCAAACACGCCATCTTCTCGGCAGACGAAACTCACCTTCAGCTCGCCACCAGGAACCTTCATAACAAAACTGTCACTAGTCCCGTTGGAATTAACATGAGTCGCAATGGCTGAAGCAACGGCACCCGTGCCACACGACCAAGTTTCATCCTCCACTCCCCGCTCATAGGTTCGCATCACGACCTCACCGTTTTGGGGGCGTCCAACAAAGTTAACATTGACTCCCTCTGGCGCAAAACATGCATGATTTCTCCAATGACGTCCTTCCCGAAAAACATCAATGGCGTATGGATCGTCTACCATTATAACAAAATGAGGTGAACCAGTATCCAAAAACCATCCATCCATTTCCTTTTTTACTTCATGAACATCGGTCATTTTTAATGTTACCAATTGATCATCTACCAACGCTTCATGCATTCCGTCAACAGCTTCGAAAGAAAAGTATTGCCTTCTAGGTGCTACACCCAAATCGGCAGCAAATGCAGCTATACATCGTCCCCCATTACCACACATGGTTGCCTCTTTCCCATCGCTATTGAAATAACGCATGGCAAAAAGCCCCTTATCCGACTCTTCCAATAACATTAATCCATCGGCGCCAACACCAAATCGACGGTGACAAATTGACTCAATTAACTTATAATCAGACCCATTAAACTTTTCATCTCGATTATCGATCAAAACAAAGTCATTCCCTGTTCCATGATATTTAAAAAACTTTATATCCTTCATCCCTATAAATTATAATGAACATCCAAAACGAAAACAAATCTATGCGATAAATGTTAAATTATTATCCAATTATTCATGCCCCAAAGCTACAAATTGCCATGAGCAATCAAAAAGTAAAAGCTTCATCAATACCAAACTAGGATTAAAAAAAGTTAACTTTTTCAATATATTCAAGAAAGGCATATCATTTGATTGATCTCATACGTGAGTTTAATTGTAAACAAAAAAAATAAAAACATGAATACGAAAAAAATATTTACACTTTTTTCAGTGTCTGTTTTGAGCGCTCTAATAGCCGTAATAGGCTACACCTATTTTGTAAAACCCTCCCCTACTGTTGTGGAAGTACCTCGCGCCGTCTATCCTGCGGCACAATATACCTCCTTACCCTCGTCATCTGCGTCGCAGGGTCAACTACCAGATTTAACTATCGCTGCAGAAAAGTCTATTCATTCTGTAGTTCACGTAAAAACCGTCTCTACACAAACCACCAATTATTCAGGCAATCCGCTTTACGATTTCTTTTTTGGTCCTGGTATGCAAATGCCAAGACAGCAACCGGTGATGGGATCCGGTTCTGGTGTAATAATTACTACCGATGGATATATAGTCACGAATAACCACGTTATTGAAGATGCCACCAATATTGAAGTTACCCTTAACGACAACAGAACATTTAAGGCAAAAATGATCGGAACCGATCCTGCCACGGATATTGCCTTAATAAAAATAGATGCTACGGACTTGCCCTATCTGGAATATGGAAATTCGGACGGCTTAAAGATTGGTGAATGGGTTTTGGCAGTTGGTAACCCCTTCAATCTAACTTCCACTGTCACGGCAGGTATAGTAAGTGCCAAATCGAGAAATATCAACATTCTACGACAAGGACAAGGAACTTTGGGTATAGAATCTTTTATCCAAACCGATGCGGCCGTCAATCCCGGTAATAGCGGTGGAGCTTTGGTAAACACATCAGGCAAACTGGTTGGCATTAATACTGCGATTGCTTCCCAAACAGGATCATATACAGGATACTCCTTTGCTGTTCCTGTCAGCATCGTAAAAAAAGTGGTAGCCGATTTGATGGAATACGGACAGGTGCAAAGAGGGGTTCTAGGCGTCAGCATCAGAGATGTGAATAGCGAGCTAAATGAGGAGCTGGATCTTGGAACCAACCAGGGAGCTTATGTTGCAGAAGTTGTCAATGGCAGTGGTGCAGAGGAAGCAGGCATTAAAAAAGGTGACGTCATTGTTAGTGTTGAAAATGAGCTTGTAACAAAAGTATCAGAACTTCAGGAAAAAATCAGTCGTCATCGTCCGGGAGATAAAGTCAATGTTACAGTCATTCGAGATGGCAAAAAGAAAGATTTTATTGTCACCTTACGAAACATTTACGGGTCCACAGACGTTGTAAAAGCAGATAAACCATTTAATTTATTGGGTGCTTCCTTCGAAGAGGTTTCCAAAAAGGAAATGATGAGGCTAAGAATTTCCCATGGCATTAAAGTTACTAATGTATCAGCAGGGAAATTTCGTGAGGCAGGGGTACAGGAAGGCTACATCATCACTAAAGCTAACCGTGTTCCTATTAACAGTGTAGAAGATTTAAGGAAAGTTGTAGAAATGGTTGAAGAAGGGTTATTCCTTTCAGGGATATATCCTAATGGACAGGTAGCCTATTATGCAATCAATTTGGACTATTGATATAATAAGCCAAATCACGTATATTGCTTGGAATAGTTCAATAATTATTGTAATTTTGCGGCGAAATTTTTGGAGGGTTTATGAGACAATTAAAAATAACGAAATCTATCACCAACCGCGAAAGCGCGTCACTAGACAAGTATCTTCAGGAAATTGGACGAGAAGATCTTATTTCCGTTGAAGAGGAAGTGGAGTTGGCTCAGCGCATTAAGAAAGGTGATCAGGTAGCATTGGAAAAATTAACTCGAGCCAATCTTAGGTTCGTAGTATCTGTTGCCAAACAGTACCAGAACCAGGGGCTTAGTCTTCCCGACCTGATCAATGAGGGGAATCTTGGGCTAATAAAGGCAGCAGAAAAGTTTGATGAGACTAGAGGTTTCAAGTTTATCTCTTATGCTGTATGGTGGATTCGTCAGTCCATTTTACAAGCATTAGCTGAGCAATCGCGGATTGTAAGATTGCCATTGAACCAAGTAGGTTCATTGAATAAAATAAACAAAGCCTATTCAAAATTTGAGCAGGAACATGAAAGAAAACCTTCGCCTGAAGAATTAGCAGATCAACTGGAATTGCCTGCAGAAAAAGTTGCGGATACTTTACGTGTTTCGGGACGACATATTTCCGTAGATGCCCCCTTCGTGGAAGGTGAAGACAACAGCCTGCTTGATGTCTTAGTGAATAACGATTCTCCCAATGCTGATAAAACCCTTATTAATGAATCGTTATCTAGAGAAATAGAAAGAGCTTTGGCTACACTTACCGAAAGGGAAAGTGACATCATAAAACTGTTCTTCGGTATCGGTTGTCAAGAAATGACTCTTGAAGAAATTGGTGAAAGGTTTGGGTTGACTCGTGAACGTGTCCGTCAGATAAAAGAAAAAGCAATTCGCAGATTAAGACATACGTCCAGGAGTAAATTGTTAAAATCTTATCTGGGTTAAAAAAAATTTTAAGCTAAAAAAAAGGTTGTTCGTAAATTGGACAGCCTTTTTTTATATAAAAAACCGAATAAAAAAAAGAGAGACTTTCAATTGAAAGTCTCTTTTTTTTTAAAATCATAAAATCCAATTATGCATCAATATTAGCATATGTAGCATTTTGCTCAATAAATTCCCGCCTGGGAGGAACATCATCCCCCATCAACATACTAAAAATCCTGTCTGCTTCTGCAGCATTTTCGTAAGTAACTTGGCGCAAAAGGCGTTTTTCCGGATTCATTGTTGTCAACCATAATTGTTCGGCATTCATTTCTCCAAGCCCTTTATATCGTTGAACATGGACACTATCTTCTTTACCGTTGGCATACTTTTCAACAAATTCTCTTCGCTGTGCATCCGTCCAACAATACTCTTCAAATTTACCTTTCTTAAGGAAATAAAGCGGCGGTGTTGCTATATAAAGATAACCTCTTTTAATCAGCTCTTTCATATAACGGAAGAAGAACGTCATGATAAGCGTAGCGATGTGACTTCCATCCACATCAGCATCCGTCATAATCACAATTTTATGGTATCTTAGTTTGTCAAGATTTAACTCTTTACTATCATCGTCTGTTCCAATTGTAACGCCCAATGCTGTAAAAATATTTTTTATCTCTTCATTTTCGAAAACCTTATGTTGGAGCGCTTTTTCCACATTCAAGATTTTACCCCGTAATGGAAGGATCGCTTGGAAACGACGATCTCGTCCCTGTTTGGCAGTACCACCTGCCGAATCACCCTCCACCAAAAAGATCTCTGCTTTTTCAGGGTTTCGTACGGAACAATCGGCTAGTTTACCGGGCAATCCTCCACCCGAAAGTACACTTTTCCGCTGCACCAATTCCCTAGCTTTTCTAGCTGCATGCCGAGCAGTCGCCGCAAGAATTACTTTATTTACAATTGCTTTTGCTTCTTTCGGATTTTCTTCCAGATAATTGGCAAGCATAGTACTTACCGCCTGATCCACAGCCAAACTCACATCACTGTTTCCCAACTTAGTTTTGGTCTGTCCTTCAAACTGGGGTTCAGCAACTTTCACAGAAATAACAGCCGTTAGTCCCTCTCTGAAATCATCCCCACTAATATCAAATTTCAATTTGGAAAACATACCGGATTTTTCAGCCCAGGTTTTCAAGGTCCTCGTAAGCCCCCGACGAAAACCGGTTAAATGTGTACCTCCCTCAATAGTGTTAATATTATTCACATAAGAATAAACATTCTCATTAAATGAAGTATTGTAGAGAATGGCAATATCAACTGGGATATCATTTTTTACCGTAGATATGAAAATTGGCTTTTCAATTAATGGTTCACGATTTCCATCAATGAAACTAACAAATTCAACTAATCCATCTTCAGAATGAAATCGTTCCGATTTAAAATTTCCCTCTTCGTCTTTTTCTCTTTTATCGGTTAGCACAATCTCCAACCCTGCATTCAAAAAAGCTAATTCCCGCATCCTACCGGCAAGAATACTATATTTAAATTCAGTATTATTGAATATCGTGGAATCGGGCATAAAAGTTATGCCAGTCCCAGTTTGGTCAGAAGCCCCAATCTCGGCAATAGGTGATAGAGGTTTTCCTCTTTGATATTCCTGGCGAAAAATTTTACCATCCCGCCGAACTTCAGCTTTCAAACTGGAAGACAAAGCATTTACACATGAAACCCCAACACCGTGAAGTCCTCCGGAAACTTTATAACTGTCTTTATCGAATTTTCCACCGGCATGAAGAACAGTCATAACAACTTCCAAAGCCGATCTTCCTTCTTTTTCATGAAAATCAACCGGAATACCGCGACCATTGTCTAATACTGTAACACTCCCATCCTCATTAATGGTGACCTGTATAGAACTACAGTAGCCAGCCAGAGCTTCATCAATAGAGTTGTCAACAACTTCATACACCAAATGGTGTAAGCCTTTTTGACCAACGTCCCCAATATACATCGCAGGTCTTTTACGTACAGCTTCAAGTCCTTCAAGAACCTGAATACTACTTGCACTATAGCCGTTTACTTCAGCCCCCTGATTATTTTCATTTACCTTTTCATTCATTGTTAAAATGTTATTAATTAGAATGCTGTCAATTGATATTTTCCAGGCATTCAAAATTGCCATACAAATATAGCAAAACCAACGGTATTTACCGCCTATAAAGACAACTAATTCAGGGAGGCAAACATTTTTAAACCACTAATTTACAACCCATTAAAATTATTTACCTTTTTTATCCCCTGAACAAAAAACAAATGCAATAACAAAATAGGGTAATTCAAGAATAGATAGTAACAAGAAGACGTCGAGGACTGGCGAAATTTCGGAATTCGCAAAGATAAATTCCTTGCCACGTTCCCAAAGCTAAGCGATGATTAACCACTGGAATGGTAAGCGATACTCCAACCATTGAACTCTTGGCATGGGCAGGCATGTCATCCGGTCCCTCTAAAGTATGACTATAATCCGGATCATTTTCTTTTACTAGTTTATTAAAAATGGTTTCAAAATCCTTTCTCACTGACGGATCAGCATTTTCATTAATGGCAAGTGCTGCAGAAGTATGCTGCAAAAAGATATTCACCAACCCTTTTTCAGGTAACTGTGGAAGATCAGAGGTTATAAATCTGGTTACCAAATGAAAACCACGTCCCATTTTGGGCAGAGTAATATTTATTTGTTGAACCATTTTACAAAAGAATTATATTAAAGAGTAATTTTGGAGAACTCATTTATTTTTCAAGTTTAATTTGCACCTAATTGTTTTATTACACGTCGAAAACAAATAATTCTCCAGAATTAAGAATGTTGTTCTAAATTTTAAATCTCAAATTTTCTGATTCCCAAACGTTGGGATTCACTACAGGCAATCCTTTCATCCCTTGAAAAAAATCAACAATAATCGCTGCCACCTGACTACTCATTTCTGTTCGTGCTTCACGAGTAGCACTCCCCACATGAGGAACTACCAATACGTTAGACATATGTAATAATTCTTCAGGCACTTCCGGTTCATTGGCAAACACATCTAGCGCCGCACCAGCAATTTCTTTATTTTTTAAAGTGTCAATTAATGCTTCCTGATTAACCACAGCTCCACGCGAAGTATTCACTAAAAAAGCTGATGGTTTCATCAGTTTAAGTTCCGGGTAAGAAATCAATGACTTGGTTTCCGGAGTTAACGGTACATTGAGGGAAATAAAATCAGAATTGCGTAATAAATTTTCCAAATCAGTATACCTAGCGTCATATTTCTCTTCAACATCAGGAGCAAGTTTATTTCTGTTATGGTAAATAATATCCATACCAAACGCCAATGCCCTTTTTGCAACAGCTTTACCGATAGCGCCCATTCCAATTATCCCCAAGGTCTTATTTTGAAGAGTAGTTCCCCAATTATTAAGGACCCCCCAATCACATATCTTTTTGGCGCGTAGTCCACGATCAAATTCAGAAATTCTTCTCGCAACATCAATCATTAATCCCATGGTCAACTCAGCAGTCGGCTCAGTCACTGAATCTGGTGTGTTGGTAACGACAATGCCCAATTGAGTTGCCAGCGCCACATCAATATTGTCGGTTCCTGCACCATAATTGGCAATAAGTTTCAGTCGTGTCCCCAATTTCATTACTTCTTGATCCACCGGGTTTCCAAAAACTGAAACAGCGCCATCACATTCTGGAATGCGAGAAACAAGCTCCTCTTTAGTAAAGCCATCATTGTCAGGCCAAATCAATTCAAAATCCGAACTAAGTTTTTTTAATGGCTCTTCAGGAATCCTGTGAGATATTAAAATCTTCTTTTTCATCAGTATAAAAATTGGTTAATCCATTGGTCTGATGGATCTAGCATGACTCAGGGTCTATACATACTCTTTTGTGACAATCTCACTTTGTCATGCAGGTTTCTTTGTCATCATTAATCATTTTAATTCCAATTGTTCTTAACAAATAAAAATCATAAATATGACAAACAAATTCACGAATTTCCATAAACCAAAATCAAATTATCCTGCAAAATACTTAAATGCATCAAATATCAATATAGCAGGCCAAACCAATGCTTTGAAAAAACCTAACACCCCCATCCAAAAACCCGTAGCCTGAGAAATAAAAAATACAGCAGCTCCAATAACTCCCAAACCATAAACTGCATCGCCGGAATGTGATCCACATTTAGATTGTTTGCTCATAACATTTTCTCATTAATTGCACTAATTACTAATTTTACAATTATCACTCCTAACCATCATTCTCAACTGCCAATTAAACGCCGGGACGCAATTTTAAAAATTTCCCATCACCTTCACTTTGCAGTTTTCATCTTCGCGCATTAAACTTCCGGCAAAAAGCGATTAATTTTACCATCACTAAATAAAAATCCATATTATTTAGATTGTTTCCCAAATATACATCATATTCCTATAATCTTCTACACCGTTTTCTTGTAATTTAGAACGGCAAATCCGAATAACGTTATTGCAAGGATTGAAATGCCCACAACTTGCCGCCACAAATCATTCAGCCCGGCTCCTTTTAAAAGAATAGCACGCATTACATCAATAAAATAGTACAAGGGATTTATCAAATTTATCTTTTGGCCCCATTCGGGCATATTATCCACAGAAGTAAAGATGCCACTCATTAGGATAAATACCAAAAGAAAAAAATAACTCACAAATGTGACCTGTTGCTGTGAGGTAGAAAATGTAGAAAGTAATAACCCAAGCCCCAAGAGCCCAATCAAATAAAGTGTAGCTATTCCAAAGACCAACCACAGGCTCCCCTGAATTGGTATATGATATACCACACGCCCTATTATCAACCCCAGAGCCAGCTCAAAAAGCCCTATTACTAAAAAAGGAAGTAATTTGGCCACAATAAATTGCCACTTCTGAACTGGTGTCACATTTATTTGTTCAATGGTTCCCATCTCTTTTTCCCTGACAAGATTCATGGCCGACAAAAACATTCCGATCACCGATATCAATACTACCAGAATCCCGGGCACCATAAAATATTTATAGTTTAGATCTGGATTGTACCAATAAGAATATGTGTTCTGAATACTGCTACCCATAGGGAGGCCAAAAGTCTCTGTTCCATAGTTTACACCAAGCTGTGCTACAAAATTTTGCAAATATGCATAGCCCAATTGTGCTTGCTGGGAATTGATCGCATTGGCCAGCAACTGAATGCTTATCGGCTCTCCGATCATTAACGACTTCTCAAAGCCATCGGGGATAACAACCACAAGATCTGCACTTCCTTTTTCTATTTTCTCCTTAGCGAAGGATACGTCAGCATTAATCTGCTCGACAACGAAAAAAGGAGAAGCATCCAACTCAGAAATGAGTCTCCGACTCCAAGGAGAATGATCCTGATCGGCAACCGTAAGTTTCAGATTTTTCATCTCGAAAGTGGCCGCATTCACCAAAATAAGCAATTGCACAATGGGAATAACGATTATCAATCTCAGAATAGTCTTATTGCGATATATCTGAATGAATTCTTTCTGCAGCAAATAAAATAATATCCTCATCAAATTATCATTAAATTTTATAACGAAAGCAATAGAATGCTACCACATTAGCTAACAACACATTTCAAACATCCAACTAATTATAAATAAAAAAAAACCAAGTATAAAATCACGATAACCGTATCTTAAAGTTCTTAATACTTAAAAAGAGAAAGGCAACAAGAAAAGACCCCATAATCAACAATTCTTTCCAAACAACCCCAAAATTCCCTGCTTGAAACATGACGATCTTAACCGCCTTAATATAATAGCGTGGGGGCATTATATTACTTAACCACTGAAGCAACGAAGGCATATTCTCTATAGGATAAATAAAGCCGGATAATAAAACGGTAGGTAACAAAAGCGCAAAAAGTGAAATAAACATAGCCACCATCTGACTCCCGGCAACCGTGGAAATGAAAATACCTAACGACAAAGAAAGCATGATATAAACCAGATTAATCAGGGCTAACAAGGTCCAACTACCTTCCATGGGGACTTTAAAAATTAAAATTCCTACAGCCAGAATACTCACGGCATTTAAGAAAGATAAAAGAATGTATGGGGCAACCTTCCCCAAAATTATTTGCCATGGTTTGAGCGGTGAAATAAGAAGCACTTCCATTGAGCCATATTCTTTTTCTCTTGTAATAGAAATCGACGTCATCATTGCCGAGATTAATATAAGGATCATAGCCATTATTCCCGGCACCGACATAAAAACCCCTTTTAATCCCGGATTATAGAACATTCTGGGTTCAATTGTTATCGGATTAACATGGATGGCATTCTTAATTTTTAACTCCGAGCCATAGACAGATATGATTCCTCTGGCATAATTGACCAACATCTGTGCAGTATTTGCTTCAGAAGCATCGGCAATAAGTTGTATTTTGGCCCCATAGTGTGAAGCAACATCGTTCCCAAAGCCAGGGGGAAATATCACGACCATTCTAACCTTTCCCTGTCGCAATGCAACCTTCACTTCATCTTCGTTATGGAAATACTGTTTCAACGTAAAATACCCGGATGATACCAAACGGTCGGTTAGTTGGCGGCTGGTAAAATCATTGGATTTATCGTAAACCCCTATTTTTGCCTCATTAATTTCGGTAGTAATAACATAACCAAAAATAAAAATCTGTGCCAAAGGCATAATTAACAATACAATCAATGTCCTTTTATCTCGAATAATATGAATGGTCTCTTTTTTTACAAAAACCCATAACTGTCCCATCTTAAAACGTTTAAAAAATAAAAACTAATATTTCCTAAGGACTACACCGAATCTTTTTAGTTTCACATCATAATTATCATCACCAACCAAATCTTTCCACTTCTTCATCCCAAGATTATGACCTGGTAAGTTTTAAAAACACATCATTCATGGTTTGGCATTCAAACTGTTCTTTAAGTCTTCGGGGGGTATCTATTGCTTTTATGCTGCCGTTAGCCATCATGGTCACTCTATTGCAATATTCTGCCTCGTCAAGATAATGAGTGGTTACAAAAACGGTAATTCCATCCTCTGCGGCTTCATAAATCATTTCCCAAAATTGACGTCGGGTTATGGGATCCACACCGGAGGTCGGTTCGTCCAAAAAAACAATTTTCGGCTGATGGATAATTGCTACCGAAAAAGCCAATTTCTGTTTCCATCCCAGAGAAAGCGTTTTAATCAGTCGTTTTTTTTCTTTCAATAATCCAAGTTTTCGAAGCATTTGCTCCGAACGAATTTGAATTTCTTTGGCCCTCAATCCGTAAATGGCTCCAAATAATCGGATATTCTCATAAATTGAAAGATCTTCATAAAGCGAAAACTTCTGGCTCATATACCCAATATTCCGTTTTACCATCTCAGGATGCGTCTTTACATCATAACCTGCAACCATCACCTTTCCCGAAGTAGGAACCGACAGACCACAAAGAATTTTTATAGCCGTAGTCTTTCCGGCACCATTAGCACCAAGAAATCCAAAAATCTCACCCTGCTGCACATGAAATGTAAGACGATCATTGGCTGTGAAATCACCAAACTTCTTAACCAAATCAATAACTTCTATGGCTTTTCCCATGGTTTCATTTTCGTTCATCCGCATAAAATTTTGCGATATTCACAATTAATCATGCTTGTTTCATTTATGTATAGTTGTCTTAATGAATTATCCCATTTTTGCACTTATCCCTTAAGTATCCATGAATTACAAGCTGTAACAGGAGGTTTCGACACAAATACATTCCATTGATTTTTAAGCATCAACATTATTATTCATTAACGACATAAACCGATCTTCTATATTGGGTTGAAGAATTCTTATTTTCACCTGAGAAAGGTCATTTTCGGTCAAAAAACGCATCAGATCCGACCGATAATCTTTACCGTCTTGGAAGGTCAAATGCAGCTCTTCCCCAAAAGGATAGACAGACGCCACCTTGTGAAACGCCTTACAATGCAACAATAACTGGTACATATTATCTCCTGAAACTCCGAATAATGGGCCCTCAAAACCACCGGAAACCTCATCCGGGGTTGCAATATCAAGGATCCTACCTTTCTGGATCAAGGCCACCCGATCGCATAAAGAAGCCTCATCCATGTAGGGCGTTGAGACTAAAATTGTGATTCCCGATTTTCTGAGTTTTTGTAACATTTCCCAAAATTCGCTTCGTGATACGGCATCCACTCCTGTTGTTGGTTCATCCAGTACTAGCAACTTTGGTTTGTGAATCAGTGCACAGGAAAGTGCTAACTTCTGTTTCATTCCACCCGACAGCTTCCCGGCCGGTCGTTTTTTAAATGGCTCAATCTGTTGATAGATTTCTTTTATCAGGTAATAATTCTCTTCTACTGTTGTAGCAAAAACAGAAGCAAAAAAATTTAAGTTTTCTTCCACTGTGAGATCTTCATATAAAGAAAACTTTCCCGGCATATAGCCTACCATTCTCCGGATTTCTTTATAATCGTCAACCGGATTTTTCCCCCATAAACTCAACTTTCCTTCATCGGCCAGAAGAAGAGAAATAATAATCCGAAACATGGTGCTTTTTCCGGCTCCATCCGGGCCAATCAATCCGAAGAGTTCGCCATCATTTACTTTAAAAGAAACAGCGTTCAAAGCCTTCAATCCGCCAAAACTCTTCGAAACATTTTCCACTTTAATCATTACTCAGAAAATTTTAATGACTTTCCATCGGATTATCATTATTGCTAAAAGAAAACCTCCCCCGGCATCCCAATTTTAATTTTTCCGTCGGAATTGGGGACTCTTATTTTAATGGCATATACCAAATCAACTCTCTCTTCTTTTGTTTGAATAATTTTGGGCGTAAATTCTGCGGAAGAAGATACCCATGAGATCACTCCCTTTCTTCGGTGGTCGTTATTTTTATCCTTATCAAAGCCTATCTCTATTTCCTGTCCCAACTGCACATCATCTAGCTGAGAACCCGAAATATAGGCTCTCAAAATCAACTCATTGGTATTTGCCATTTTTAAAACCGGCTTACCAAAAGTGATCACCTCTCCGGCTTCGGCATATTTTTGCAAAACAGTTCCTGAGAATGGAGCCACCATTTTGCACCTGGCCAATTTCTCTTTGGCAGCATTTATTTTGGCCTCCACCACCCTCTCTTCTGCCCTGATCGCTAAAGCCTGAGACTGCATCTGCTCCAACTCTTTCTGCGCGATTTTAAATTGGCCAGTTACCTCATCATACTTTTGGGCAGAAAGGGCCTTTTCCTGAAACATTTTGGTAACTCTGTTAACTTCTTTTTGGATTACCTTCAAACGCTCTTTTTGGACTTCTACACTTTTCTGAAGCTGTACCAACCTCGCTTCCGCACTGCTTTTAGATGCCAACAATTGATCCAACTCAATCCGTGGAAACGTGGTATCTATTAAAGCAATTACTTTTTCTTCCTCTACCAAATCACCTTCTTTCACGTCGAACCATTGAATCTTACCTGCGGCCTCTGAACTAATAACCACTTCCTCTGCCTCAAAATTACCATAAGCATCGGCCCGTTCATTATTCCCAACACATCCCGAAAGAATAACAGCAATACCGAATCCGCCTATAATATATCCGAGCCACTGTATGTTACAGATTGTTTTATACCATGAAATCATATTCCCTATTTTATATTTTAATTATCGATTCCTTAAACCTTCATTCCATTAATTGCTAAAACTATTTTTTTAACTCTTGTCCACCGGTAAGATATTTCAAAGCCATTCCCTGCAAATACTCCAACCTATGAATACCCTTGTTGAGTCGCGCATTCATTACTGCATTTAAATCAGAAACGTAGTCGGCAGAAGTAACCATTCCGTTCTTCAGCTTCTTCTCACTTTCCAAGGCCACCTTCTCCCGAAGGGCAACTATATCCTGATCCAATTCAATCATTGCAAGGTATTGACTAATCTCACCGTTAAGCTGAGTATGAATTCTCTGCTGATTAACAGAAAAGGTTTCCTTTTTCAAATCAACCAATCCGGCCTCATTTAACAAACTCATTTTCTGTCGCTTCGCCTGTTTCCAATCCCATGGATTCCATTTCAACCGGATACCAATCATCATAAATGAATCAAACTGATCTTTCAACATATTATATCCAGGATTTCCGTATCCCCCCTGAGCGAAAGCAGATAAAACAGGCCTTCGATTATTTTGAACAAGCAATGCTGCCATCCCTGTCTTCTTTTTTTGCAGCTCAAACAAACGGTATTCAGGCCGAATTTCGGGAACAAGAAAATCGGAAGCTTCGGGCTTAGAAAGCTGTTTAGCAGAAGTTATTTCTCTTCCCACATAAGAAGAAAGGTTATCTAATAACGCGCCAAGACCATACTGAAGAGCCACTTGTTGCTGTCGTGCCAAGAGCTCTTCAGCTTCAAGGGTATTAACCTCAGCGCTACTAATCATTCCGTTATCCAATGCCGAATGCAATTCATTTATTCGTGACTGAAGCGTTTCGATTTTTCTCTGCACCTGTAATTCTTTTTCTTCCATCATCAAAATCTGAAAAAACAGATTAGTCACTCTTTGCTTGACTTCATAAATCTGAATCTCTATATTTTGTTGTTCAATTCTTCCGGAAATCTCCTCCATCTGGCTTTGGGTTTGGATACGACCTCCATCATAGATTGCCTGACTCACATCCAGAGCTATTTTATACTGATCTTTTGGCGCGGAGGGTATATCAAAACCAGGCATTGCAGCTCCCGTCTCCAAATGTGTCACATTACTTTGCCAGGAAGCCTGTCCTGAAATTTCCATTCGTGGGAACCATTGAACACGTACATTCTTGATATTGGTCTCAGTGATATGTTTAAGCAGTACTTTCCCTTTAATTAATGGATAATGATTTCGTGATAGTTCCCAACAGTCGTTCAAAGAATAGGGTTGCGCAATCAAAACATTAAGCCAAACCCCCAACACCAATGTCATGCAAAACTTTATCATATTGTTTTTATTTCATTATTATCGTTTCTTTGCAAAATCTCCCTCCGGATATATGGATAATATATTAAAATGCACTCTACAAATATTATTCGCACTTTCCTACTACCTGCACTTTTCATTCTGACATTAAATAATAAATTATGTAAACGTTTTACTAACAAAAACACTCCGGCAGATAAATTCATATACCGTTTTCCTCCTATTCTTCAAAAAGTGACCATATTCTTCATTAGACTCCCAAAACATGTTGCGAATTAATGGCCTTGCTATAAAAGGAAAAATGGAAAGACCTACCACATTAATTATTAATTCGCGAGGATCCATTTTCACAATTTCCCCTTTATCAATTGCAGTTTGAACTATCTTAATAACCTTTTCGGGCTCCAATCCGGAGGAGAGTAACAACTCTTTTATTCGATCCGGCGATCGATTGATTTCTCCGACCACAAAAGCTGCCAAAAAGGGTTTATCTTCCAAAATATCCATATAGCCATTTACCAACGTAGTTATTAGATCACGAATATCTACAACCTCTTTTTGAGTTTCCCTTTGAATAGAAGGCCAAAATTGACTGAAGGCTTCCTTAAAAATCCGATCAAATAATTTATCCTTACTTCTGAAATAATAATGAAGCAACGCTTTATTAATGCCTGCTTCATCAGCAATTTCCTGCATTCGGGCACCCTCATACCCTTTTTTCTCGAAAACCCTATTCGCCGCATTTAAGATTCTTTCTTCTGTATCTGGACTCTTATCCTTTTTGTTTTTCACCATTTCGTTTAACTATTACATTTAACCAATTGGTCAAATTTAGTTTGTTTTTTATTCAAAGCCAACTTTATTTTAAAAAAAAGAGAAATTTACTTTCCGGAAGAAACTGGACGAGCCACTAAAACACCATTTATATGCTTCCGTTTACGGACATATTCCCCTAACCCTGTTTCGGAAATGGTCACTTCATTTCCAACCGTCGAAGCATGAATAAAAGATAGTTGTGAATCAACATGGTAAGCAAGCCCCACATGCACTACATCTAAACCCTCAATAGAAGTACACAAAGCTATTACATCCCCATCTTGAATAGAATCGGACAAAGATTCAATTTTTTCTTCGGAGACATACTTGAATGACAACTTAGAAATTCTTCCCTCATGAATTTTCATTTGACTCACCAAACTAGAATCTTCTGCAAATTTGGGATATAGATCTGCATGAGCAGACATAAAATCCACATTCACAGACAATACTTTATCCCCAAATCCATTACTAACCACCTTCACAAATCCCATTTCCTCATTGTCGTACAACCAATCAGTAAAATAGTGTAACCGAGAGGCATACCCTTCGATCTCACCTTTTCGGTAACGAATATCTCTCAACTTTTCATAAAAGTATGGTAGTGAAGACTGATCCGATTTAATACAAAGAGACAAAGCAAGAACATTCTCTACAAAAGTAGTGCAATCAAACTCTCTAAGATTTATCACCAATTGTTCGGGACCTGATTTCTCAAGAGTATGTGCAACATACGGACTTCCAATAAAAAATTTACCAACATTCAGAATAACATCCTGTAAAGATTGACTACCAATATTATTCGCAACGGACCAATCCATCAGTTTTTTAAAAATGACTGAATCTTGGTGCGTAACCTCAACCTCCTGGGGACTCTCTTCTTTCTCTATAACCTTCACATCCCCTTTTCCTGTCCCTTTTAAATGACAGCCCTCTAGGACAAAAGAAATCATTAATAAAAACAAAATGCCAAATTGAAATACTTCCTTTCTCATAACTTCAACCTAAATAAATTATCCATGAAGATATGCAAATGTGTCAGGGAATGAACATTCCACTATGATACGGGTTTTGCTATCTAACAACCAAAAGTATAAGAATATCCCTCTATCAGCAAACAATCTACCCCAAAAAACAGTTATATCAAGTTCGAAAATGGAGGAAATACCATTTTTATGGAATGGTACTCGAACAAAGGTCTTCATTCGAGAGTTAATTTTAGGATAAAAAACTGAAAGCACTTTTATGAACACAATAGGAAGCAGCATCGACACAAAAACGGAACATTTCAAACGCAACTATGAACTGAACAAAACACTATCCAACAAACTGGAAAACAGAGTAGAACAAGTGAGAGAGGGAGGACCAATAAAATTAAAAAACAAACACACATCCAGAGGTAAACTTTTGGTCCGCGAAAGAATTGAAAAACTTTTGGATCCTTTTACTCCTTTTCTGGAACTCTCACCTCTTGCGGCCTGGAATCAATATAACAATGAATTTCCTTCCGCCGGAATTGTGACCGGCATTGGCAGGATACACCAACATGAAGTCATGATTATTGCCAATGATGCCACCGTTAAAGGGGGTACTTATGTACCGGAAACCATAAAAAAACATCTTAGAGCACAGGAAATTGCCAAGGAGAATCAACTTCCTTGCATTTATCTGGTTGATTCCGGAGGAATATTTTTACCGTTACAGGCAGAAGTTTTCCCCGACAAAGATGATTTTGGTCGCATCTTTTTCAATCAAGCTCAATTGTCGGCAGCAGGTATTCCACAAATCTCAATAGTTATGGGTTCCTGTACAGCGGGAGGTGCCTATATTCCGGCCATGAGCGATGAAACCATCATCGTCAGAAACCAGGGAACCATCTTTCTCGCCGGGCCGCCACTGGTAAAGGCTGCCACCGGAGAAGAAGTATCTGCAGAAGAACTGGGTGGTGCAGTAGTACATACAAGCATCAGCGGAGTGGCAGACCACTTAGCAGAGAACGACGAACACGCTATTGAAATTTGTCGTAATATTTTTGAATCCTTACCGATTAAAAAAAAGAGTAACAAAGCCTCTTCCAAAGTGGACGCCCCACTCTACCCTATCGATGATTTATATGGCTTAATTCCCAGAGATCGTGAGCCCTTCCCGGATATTCGGGAAATAATCGCCAGAATGGTTGATGGAAGTCGTTTTCATGAATTTAAAGAAGAGTACGGAAATTCATTGGTCACGGGATTTGCACATATCCATGGTCACACAGTTGGAATTTTGGCCAATAACGGAATTTTGTTCTCTGAATCAGCATTAAAAGGAACCCACTTTATTGAATTGTGTAATCACCGAAACATCCCCATGGTTTTCCTACAAAACATCACCGGTTTTATGGTAGGTAAAGAGTATGAACATGGTGGTATTGCCAAAAACGGTGCTAAAATGGTTCATGCCCTTGCCAATTCGGTGGTACCCTTTTTTACAGTCATCATTGGTGGTTCTTACGGAGCCGGGAATTATGCAATGGGAGGCAGGGCTTATAATCCACGATTGCTTTTCATGTGGCCCAACGCCAAAATTTCTGTAATGGGTGCTCATCAGGCGGCACAAGTATTAACCACTTTAAAAAAATCCAGAAAGGCAGACAAAGATAGTATTGTTAATCATGAAGAACTAAAACTCATCGAAAAGCAAATCCTTGATAAATATGAAACTGAAAGCTCCTCATGGTATAGCACTTCAAGATTATGGGATGACGGCATTATTGATCCGATTGATACTCGAGATATTCTGGGAATAGCATTGGAAGTGACAGCAAACACACCTCCCCAAACTCCCAGATATGGAATTTTCAGAATGTAACTCTTATAAAACAACGGATTGTCCTTAAATAGATTCGCTAAGAAAATTCAATAATTTTCAGACAAATATAAAAAAACACTTTACCACCACTATTGGAAATTCGACAATGAACTACGACAAAAACAAATAACCATCATGACCTGTTTAATAAAGAAATATGCGCAGAATATATGTTTTCTTGAGCTTAACAGACCTGCAAAAAAGAATGCTCTCAATAAGGAAATGATCCTTCATTTAATAGACTTCTTTTCAGGCACGGCCGAAAACGATCAATTCAGAGTTGTTGTATTAATGGGAAATAACCGATTCTTTTCTTCTGGCGCTGATCTTCAATGGATGAAAGATGCAGCTAACCAGTCGGAAAAGAAGAATATTGAAGAAGCAGCTCTTTTCACCCAACTCTATTCCACCATCTATCATTATCCCAAACCTATCATCTCATGTGTTGAAGGTGGGGCATACGGTGGTGCCATCGGACTGATGACCTGTTCCGACATTACCGTTACAACACCTGACTCTTCCTTTGCCTTTTCTGAAACCCGATTAGGCCTTGTTCCCGCCACCGTTGCACCATGGATCATTAAGAAAACCGGAACAGCATTTGCCAAATGGGCATTTCTAACCGGGAAACCCTTTTCGGGAGAAGTGGCACAGAAAAACAATCTGGCCCAATTTCTTTTATCCAATGACGAAATCATTCCCAAGACCAGAGAGTTGGCCGGCATCATTGCTCAAAACGGCCCTGATGCCATAAAAGAAACCAAACTATTGCTGAACACTATTGACGATAGAATTGTTCCCATTGACGATGATTTGAACAGCTATTGTGCCGATGCAATAGCTCGTGCCAGAACTTCTGACCAGGGACAGGAAGGAGTCAGTGCCTTTTTTGAACGAAGAAAACCATTCTGGAACAAAAAATAATGAACAACAATATTACCAAAATATTTATTGCAAACCGTGGCGAAATAGCTTACCGAATCATTCGTACCGCTTCCCGCCTTGGAATTTCAACCGTTTTACCGGTAATAAAAGAGGAGACAAAAACATTGCCGGCAAAAGCTGCAGATGAAATCCACATACTCGACAGCTCCCAACTCCACGAAACTTATCTAAATGGTCAATATATGATTGATCTGGCCAAAAAATATGGAGCTGATGCCATTCATCCCGGATACGGTTTTTTATCTGAAAATGCACAGTTTGCCAAACTAGTGGAAAATTCAGGACTCACGTGGATCGGTCCTTCTCCACGGTCAATGGCGGTTATGGCAAACAAACTTAAAGCAAGAGAATTGGCTATCGAATCTAGCGTTCCGGTCACAAAGGCAATCTCCGGGAAAAAACAAAAAATACTCGATAATCTCCATGCTCTCCAATTCCCCTTACTCATCAAAGCAGCCGCCGGAGGAGGAGGAAAAGGAATGAAAATAGCACATAATGAAAATGAGCTTATAACACAGCTCGAAAATGCCGAAAGAGAGGCTCAAAACTATTTTGGAGACAACACCATCTTCGTGGAGGAATACATTGATAATCCAAGACATATCGAGGTACAAATACTGGGTGATCATCATGGTAAGGTCATCCATCTATATGAAAGAGAATGTTCCATCCAGAGAAGATTTCAAAAAATTATGGAAGAAGCTCCATCTTCCTTAGTCAATGAATCATTGCGACATTCATTGACCTCTGATGCACTTAAACTCGCCCAAAAAATAGGCTATTACAATGCGGGGACGGTGGAATTTTTGGTCGATAAAAAGGGACAGCACTATTTTTTGGAAATGAATACCAGACTACAAGTTGAGCACCTGGTTACCGAAGCAATTACCGGCATCGACCTAGTAGAAGAACAAATCAAAGTAGCGCAAGGTCTTCCCATTTCCTTTGAGCAAAAAGGGATAACTAAAAAAGGTCATGCTATCGAAGCAAGAATCTATGCAGAAGATGCACTCAACAATTTTTTGCCGTCACCGGGGGCAATTAGCTATGTACAATGGCCAAATTCAAATAAGGCACGTATCGACTCATTTTTTGATTCGCCCACTGAAGTTCAACCCGGCTTTGATCCCCTACTTGCCAAAATGACGGTCTGGGGAGATTCCAGGGAAGAAGCCATTCAACGCTTGTTGGATAGTCTCAAAAACACAACGCTTGTTGGAATCCCTACCAATCTTCCCTATTTACGCGAATTAACAAAAACCAATGCATTTCTGTCAGGAGATACAACCACGCATTTCGCCACTATTCATAAAGATTTCTTGCAAAAAGCCATTCATCCCAACGGATCTGAAAAGACTGAGCTTCTGCTGGCTGCTTATGCGGTATGGATTACCCTTTACAGAAACAAAGAAGATCAGAAAAATGTATGGAATAAATTGGGTCACAGACGTTGGGGGAACTCCTATAATATAGCTTTGTCACATCAAAATTACACCATTAAAGCAAGGAAGAGTAATAGTGGTAACGCAATAGAATGGTCCCTCAATAACGGTAAAAAAGACAACATCCATAACATTGAATTTGGAGCCAACCAAATGCGTTTTTTTTACAAAAAAAAATGGCGGAAATTATCTTGGCATATCTCGGAGCACAGCGACTTGTTATTCAATATGGATGGACATACCTACAACCTTCTACCTGCATTCCGAATCAATAATACTCAACCTTTTACCAAAGACAAAGAAACATACGGGAACAACGACAACCGAGTTATTGCCCCCATCCCCGGTAAAATTTCGAAAATTTTAATTACCAATGGTGATACAGTAACCAACAACACCCCTGTTGCCATTCTGGAGGCTATGAAAATGGAAAACACGCTTCATGCCCAAACAGACGGAATCATTAAAACCATAAACATAAAAGAGGGTGAACAGGTGAAGGCAGGACAAATATTGGTAGAAATTAAAAAAAGTTCTAAGGAGATTATGCCAGAAGAAATCCATAATAATCAATAAGATAATAATTAAGTAATAATTGTTTTATTCTATCAATTATGATATTCACATCAGAAACTCACGAAAACTATCGAAAAAAAATCAGAGAATTTGCTGAAAATGTTATAAAACCCGAGGCTGAACAACTGGACCGGGAAGAACGTTTCTCCCCGGAACTAACAAAAAAAATGGGAGAAACAGGCCTTTTGGGCATAACCCTACCCAAAAAATATGGTGGTCAGGAACTGGATACGCTTGCCTATATTATTGCTGTAGAAGAATTGTCCAGAGTAGATGCTTCACAGGCCGCCACCGTGGCTGCACACAATAGTTTGGGCATCGCTCCCATTTATGAATATGGCAATAAAGAACAAAAAGAAGAGTGGTTACCAAAACTCACCACAGGAAATCATCTCTGGGCATTTGGATTGACAGAAGAGACAGCCGGATCGGATGCCCGTGGCACAAAGACCAAAGCGATACGCGACGGGGATCATTGGATAATCAATGGCACCAAACGGTTCATTACGAACTCTTCTAATGAGTTGACATTGGGCGTTACCATTCAGGCAATGACTACCGACGAAAACGGCAAAGAGAAGCTCAGTGCCATATTGGTTGAAAAAAAGACCCAGGGCTTTCAATCCCAACGGATGACCGGAAAAATGATGTGGAGGGCCTCCGATACCGGCCGAATAAAATTGGAAAATTGCAGAGTCCCCTACTCAAATCTATTGGGGAAAGAAGGTATGGGCGCACGCTATATGCTCAAAACACTGGATGCGGGACGCCTATCCATTGCGGCCATGGGCGTAGGACTTGCACAAGGTGCGTTCGAAATGGCTCTTACCCAAGCCAAAAAAAGACACCAGTTTGGACAGCCTATTTCCAAATTCCAAAGCATTAGCTTCAAACTGGCCGATATGGACATGAAAATTGAACTGGCCAGAAACACCCTATACAAGGCTTGCCTCCTCAAAGACCAAGGCAAATCTTTCGCCAGAGAGGCAGCTATCGCCAAATTATATGCTTCAGAAATTGCACGGGAAATAGCCGATGAAGCCGTTCAGATTTACGGTGGTTCAGGATTGTTCAAAGATAATCCGGTAGAGCGGTTCTACCGAGATCAAAGGTTGCTACAGATTGGGGAGGGCACCTCTGAAATTCTTAGATTTGTTATTGCCAGACATATGGGAATAAAGTAACACAAATATGGAGAAGGTAGTGGCGAATAACAACACAGACTTAACAGATAATAGTCCCGGAGAAACTGTATTACGACAAAATAATGATAGAAATTTAGACCGATAATCAGAAATAACCGCTTAGCAGTGACATTAATTTGATAAGATGAGCGACCGAAAAAAAGATCACATTAATATGGCATTGTCGTCCCGTACCCAAAAGGACAACGCCGACCTCAGATTTCATTATGAGCCTTTGTTGGCAGCACACCATAACGGCCGGTTCAAGACCTTCTCCTTTGCCGGGAAATCCATGAAGCTGCCCATATGGGTCAGCAGCATGACCGGCGGAACACAAATGGGTGGTATCATCAATCGAAATCTGGCACGAGCATGTGGTGAATTTGGGATGGGGATGGGACTGGGATCGTGTCGCACACTTCTTGATTCTGATAAACACTGGGCTGACTTCAATGTCAGAGAATATATGGGAGAAGATACTCCCCTGTATGCCAATCTCGGCATTGCACAAATCGAAAAAATCATTGCCCGAAATCAGGAAGAAAAAGTTGAAGAGATGGTCCACCGACTCAATGCCGATGGTCTGATTATTCATGTCAATCCTTTTCAGGAGGCCTTTCAACCCGAAGGTGATACCATTCATGTTCCACCCATTGAAACCATCGAAGCATTTCTATCCCGAACCAACCTTCGTATTATTATAAAAGAAGTAGGTCAGGGAATGGGCCCGGAAAGTTTGCGACGACTTCTTTCTCTTCCTCTTGAAGCCATAGAATTTGGCGCATTAGGAGGTACAAACTTTTCAAAGCTGGAAATTAATAGAATCAAAGAGAAAAATCCAGCCCATCTTGGACTCTTCGATCAGTTTGTTTCCATGGGGCATAGTGCCGAACAAATGACGGCTTTTGTCAATGAAATAACCGCAAAATATCCGGTAAAATGCCGGCAACTAATTATCTCCGGAGGAATCAGAAACGTGACAGACGGTTATTATCTCACGCAGATCAGCTCATTAAAATCGGTGTTTGGAATGGCCTCTGCCTTTATGAAATATGCCATGGAAGACTATCAAACACTCAAAAACTATGTGGAACAAATGCAAAAAGCGCTAGGAATAACCATGCAATATCTTGTTCCGGTAGTCAACCCCGTTCGCAAAACAGGATTTTAAGAACTTTATAAATATTAATAATGATGAATTCCGTTCTTCAAGGTTTCTCAAAACTTTCACGGAAAGAAAAAATAGAAAAGCTACTTGATGCTTACCATTTACCATCCGATTTTCCTAATCGGCTGGCCTCCTATCGTCATGCCGCGCAACAGGATTTGTTTGACGATTTTTCTGAAAATACCCTCTCCAACTATTTTCTCCCCTTTGGTGTTGCTCCTAACTTTAGAATCGATGACCAATGGTACGTGGTCCCCATGGTTGTGGAGGAAAGCTCGGTTGTAGCAGCAGCAAGCCGCGCAGCTTCTTTCTGGGCAAAGAATGGGGGATTTAAAACCACCATTCACGGCACACTAAAAAAAGGACACATTTGGTTTAAATGGAATGGACCGGGAAAAAGCCTTAATGCACTCTCACAGAAGTTGAATCAGACCTTACTGGATGCCGTGGCACCAATAACTGCCAACATGGAAAAACGCGGAGGAGGCATTAAAGAAATCTCCATTATTCCGCTACCAGACCAGCCATCGATCTACCAATTGGAAGTGCTCTTCGAAACTGCCGACAGCATGGGGGCCAACTTTATTAACTCATGTCTGGAGGAGATGAAAGAACCGCTCAAAAAGTTTTTTCATTCGCACGATGCTTTAAAACAATACGGTGAAATGGAGATCATTATGGCCATTCTATCCAATTTCACCACCGAATGTTTGGTTACGACAAAAGTAGAATGTCCGATATCGGCCCTGAAACCATTTGCAGCGAATCTTTCTACAGAACAATTTGCCGAGAAATTTAAACTTGCCATGGATATTGCCGGATGGGATACTTCTCGGGCCGTCACACACAATAAAGGTATTTTTAATGGTACCGACGCCGTCGTAATAGCCACCGGGAATGACTTCAGAGCCGTAGAGGCTGCAGGCCATGCCTGGGCCGCCAGAGGTGGGCAATACCGTTCCTTGTCAAAATGCAATATCAGCGCCGACAATATGTTTCGCATGGAGCTCACCATGCCTATGGCTCTAGGTACAGTCGGCGGATTAACACGTCTCCATCCACTGGCAAAACTGGCCATTGAGATGCTCGGAAATCCGTCGGCTAGGAAACTGATGAGCATTGCAGCCTCCGCAGGTTTGGCTAATAACTTTTCGGCAGTAGCATCGTTGGTAACCACAGGCATACAAAAAGGCCATATGAAACTACACCTCAGCAATTTACTCAACACTGAAGAGGCATCTCAGGAAGAGAAATCCGCGGCAGAACAATACTTCCAAAATAAAACCGTATCTGCTAAAGCGGTCAAAGACTTTTTAATTAATCGTCGACAACAAATTAATTCATGACCTGTACCATTCGCTCCAACGGAAAACTGCTTTTGTCCGGGGAATACTTGATCCTTTTCGGTGCCACCGGCCTGGCTGTTCCCTTACAACATGGCCAATCCTTGACGTGCAGGACCATTTCGGGGGATGATCTGATATGGCAGGCGACACACACTGAAGGCATATGGTTCTCTGCTCACTACACGTCTGATCTGGCAATAAAAAATGCGACCAACATACAATTGGCAGAAAAACTTAAAAACATACTAATAAAGGCAATCCGTTTAAAGGGGGATCCAAAAATTTTATCGGGCAAAGAGGTGAATACTCACTTGGAATTTTCCCCTTCATGGGGCTGGGGAAGCAGCTCAACACTCATTAGCAATATCGCACAATGGTTAAACATCGACCCCTACCTTCTTCTCGCACAAACATTTGGCGGATCAGGATACGATATAGCCTGTGCAACAGCACAAAGCCCTCTTTTCTTTCGATTGAAAGATAAGAATATGCCGGTAATCCAAGAAACAACGTTCACCCCCCCGTTTCTGGACCAACTATGGGTTGGATTTCTTAACCGGAAACAAAACTCCAAGAATGCCATTCAACAACATTTAAAAGATATTTCGAAGACAGAAAAAAAACTGGAACGAGCTACGCAAATAGCTCATCAAATGGCCATAGAGCCGTTGCCGGAAAATTTCATGGAGCTTATGGATGAGCACGAATCCATCATCAGCAAAATCACGGGATTAATGCCTCTAAAACAATTGTATTTTTCCGATTTCATAGGAACAGTGAAATCACTCGGGGCGTGGGGTGGCGACTTTTTTCTGGCTCTTTCTCTAATGTCGGATGTTGCCACCAAAAAATATTTTCAATCCAAAGGTTTCAAAACAATATTCAAATTTCAAGATATAATTCTAAACCAATAATATGAACACCACCTCATCGGCATACACCTCTACCTGGCAATCACCTTCAAACCTGGCCATTGTAAAGTATTGGGGTAAAAAAGAGCTACAGCAACCGATCAACCCTTCGGTGAGCTTTTCCTTGTCAAAAGCTGTAACCACAACCACCGTTTCTCTCACACCCACAAAAAGCAGCGGATTTTCATTTTACCTTAACAATGAAGAAAAGCCGGCCTTTCGTCCTAAAATTCAAAAGTTTCTCGATCGGATACGCTCCCGCATTCCTCTTATTGATCAGTTCCATTTAAACATTTACAGTTCCAATACTTTTCCCCATAGTTCCGGCATTGCCTCATCGGCCAGTGCTATGTCAGCGCTTGCCTTCTGTCTGGCAGACCTCCAACAACAAGTAGCCGGCGAAAAAAACCTCTCTATTCAGGAAGTCTCCTATCTCTCCAGAATAGGCTCCGGAAGTGCCGCCAGATCTGTTTACGGGGGATGGAACCTTTGGGGACATTTACCGGAAATACCGGAAAGTTCAGATTTTCATGCCATACCTCTCCCCATTAAGATACATCCCCTTTTTAAAACCCTTCAGGATGATATTCTTATTGTTTCCGATCAACGAAAAAAAGTAAGCAGCACTGCCGGTCATGCCTTGATGCATGACCATCCTTTTCGAAATGGGAGAATCAAACAGGCTCACAATAACACATTACTATTGCTAAAACATTTGGAAAACGGCAACTGGGAAGGATTCAGCACCATTGCAGAGAACGAAGCCATGTCGTTGCACGGGCTGATGATGAGCAGTCATCCTTCCTTCACTCTCATGCTGCCGGCAACATTATCTCTTATCAATGAAATTAAAGAATTTCAACAAAATAGTGGACTGCCTGTTACCTTTACCCTCGATGCCGGGCCCAACATCCACTTACTCTATCCCCAGAATGTAAAAAAAGAAATTGTAAAATGGGAAAATCAAAAATTAAAACCCTTATGCGAAAAGGGAACCATAATCCACGACCATATAGGTGACGGTCCCCAAAAGATCTCGCAACAGAAATAATCAATGAACCCTGAACCGGTAAATCTATTTGTCTATTTATTTTTTCTTAATGTTGAAACCAATCGATTATGCAGACTGAAGCAGGAGAGCTATTTTATTCCAAAATAATGCTTTTTGGGGAATACACCATCATTAATGGATCAATGGGACTAACCATTCCTTATTCCCATTTCAATGGTCAGTTGGCTTTCCCCAACCAAAAAAGTTATACCGACCTGGCTTTTGCACAGCGTAGCAACCAACATCTGTATGAATTTTGGTATTACCTACATACTTTATCCGAAAACCAGGAATTACTCTGCGATTTTGACACTGAAAAATTAAAGGAAGATCTGGATCAAGGCCTATATTTCGAATCCACCATTCCGGAGGGTTACGGACTCGGCAGCAGTGGAGCACTGGTAGCAGCCTTTTTTCAACGATACGTCACTGACGCCCCGCACGAAAAAAGGCTTGTATCTCCCCAAAACATCAGGATCCTTAAAGAGCAGCTGGCGCAACTGGAGACATGGTTTCACGGTACCAGCTCTGGAATTGACCCCCTCATCTGTTACATGAAACATCCTCTTTTGCTGAAAGATTTGGACCATATCGAACCAGTGGGTCTACCGGGCTACCATAAAAAACAATCCGATGGAATCTTTCTCATCAATAGTGGCAAACCCGGCAAAACAGCACCTCTGGTACAGGGATTTATGAATCAATACAATAATGACGCATCATTTCACAATTTCGTTGAAAAGGATCTAACAAGGGTGAACAATTCCTGTATTAACAATATGATTGAAAACCAAAAAGAACAATTCTACGAGACTCTTAAAGAGTTGTCAACCCTTCAGGAACAATTCCTTAGGAAAATGGTTCCTCATTCTATCCATGATTTATGGATGGAAGGCATCCGGTCGGACGACTATTATCTAAAGCTTTGCGGTTCAGGCGGCGGTGGCTATATCTTGGGATTTACACCTAACATTCAAAAAACGAAACATTTTTTTGAAAGTAAAGGTTTGGAAATCATACCCGTTTACCATGACATTAAGAATGCATTGTTCTAATTCATATCGTTTCCAAAGATTTATCTAATTTTATCCGGCCTTACAAGCGGATCAATGACACGTATAAACGACCGGATCTTAGCTATTTGCCATCTGCACTTAATTCGTAATAGCTGTTTTCGGAATTCTAAAAAATTGAATTATGCCATTACTAAAAATCAGTACCAACAAATCGGTAGATGTTGCAGCGAAACAAGTATTTTTGAAGATTGCTTCCAAGAATTTGGCTGAGCTGCTGCAAAAGTCAGAGAAATATGTGATGACCCGTTTCGATGCGGAAGGACCCATGACCTTTAACGGAACCGATGAAGCAACCGCCTATTTGGAGATAAAAAGCATTGGATTAACGTCTCAGCAGATCAACCTCCTTACCAAGGCAATGGCAGAGCTGGTGCATCAGGAACTAGACATTGACCCGGCTCGCATTTATATTGAGTTTTCGGATGCACCTGCCAACCACTGGGGCTGGAACAAAACAACATTCTAATCCGACGGCAAAAGTGCTGGGAAGAAATTCCATGGCAAAAATTACAATCATTTTTGGTGTGGGATTTTTTCCTGTCCATGCTCGTTTCATTACCTTTGACCAATCAGAAAAATCGGATTATGTTCCTGCTTGGGGTATTTACTACCAGTATACCATATTGCCTGTTTGTAGGGTTCTATCTCTTCGGTCTGGCACTTCGCATTCCGGAACAGTCGGACCACATGGAGGATAAATATAACCCTTCCGAGATTACCGGATATAACCACCACTATACCCGGGAGAACATGGCCTCCTATGATATAAATTTCCTCAAGCATCAACACTCCTTAAAACAGTCCATACAAAAAACTTTTTCCACTCTCTGTGTCATACAGTTTTTCTATTTATTAAGATTAGCCCCGCCGCTAAATCACATTTTACCCTCTTCTCCATTTTTGAGTATTAATGCCATCAGACCGCCTCCATGCCGATGATACCGTGAGAAAGTCCAAGATACGGGGAGACCACAAAACAAAGCCATTCCCCAGAATAAATTAAAGCATTAAAAAAACTTTTTCCCAAAAACGAAAACCAAGTGGTGCGTTATCTGTTACGACCATATACTCTTTCCCTTTCGGGGAATTGAGTAATTTTGCCCGACAGCGCAGCGCTTCCAAAATATTTTTTATGGATTTTGGATGCTTTTTTAAACCAATTTTAAATATACCACAAAGATGATTAGTCAAAAGTTATTGGATAAATATAACCTCCCCCTACCGAGATATACCAGCTATCCACCCGCCACTTTTTTCCATGAAAATTTTAACGGTCACGATTTTATTGAGGCCATAGAAGAATCAAACCATCATCAACCCGAGGCGGTTTCACTCTATCTTCATATTCCTTTCTGTTCCAAATTGTGTTTCTATTGTGGCTGTACCACCCACATTTCCAGAAACAATGATCTCTACGATCAATATATCGACGCCCTGATCAAAGAAATTGATCTGATTGCCGGACGCATAGATTCTTCACGACCGGTTACGCAGGTTCACTGGGGCGGGGGAACACCCAATGCATTGAACATTGATCAGGTAGAAAAAATAATGAGTGCCATTTACCGGCATTTCAAGTTTTCACAACACGCAGAAATAGCCATGGAATGTAATCCTGCTTATCTCTCTGTTCAATACATTGAACGATTATTAAAAATGGGATTCAATCGCATCAGCCTCGGCATTCAAGATTTCAATGAGAAGATTTTGCTCACTGTCAATCGCGATCCTTCAGCCATGCCGGTTAAGGATATTATTGATCAGCTTCATGCGGCAGGGGCATCGGCCAACCTGGATTTTATTTATGGGCTACCCTACCAGACCCCGGACTCTTTTAGGGATACCATTCGTCATGCAGTGGAAGCTCATCCCGACCGGATTGTTACCTTCTCCTATGCGCACGTACCTTGGGTTAAAAGTCATCAGAAAACACTCGAAAAAAACGGTATCCCGGGGCCGGAAGATAAAATGCAAATGTTTTGGAATGCTCGTCAGGAAATGATCAATGCCGGATATATCCCCATTGGAATGGACCATTTTGCTTTGCCCGACGACCAACTAAGCATTGCCCTTAGCAATAAAACTCTTCATCGTAATTTTCAGGGCTATTGCACCAAAGAAACCACCGGGCAGGTCTATGCCTTCGGAATGTCGGCCATCAGCCAGCTTCATAATGCTTATGCCCAAAACACAAAAAACATTCCCCATTACATTGATGCCGTTAACAATGGAGAACTTCCAATCGAAAAAGGATACAAAACCGATAACACCGACATTGCCGTTCGCGAGGTCATCAACCAAATAATGTGCAACAACTATCTCAACTGGAACGAAATCGCCAACCGTCTGAACATGACTTCTCAACAACTGAAATCTGTTACTCACTTTGACGTTGATCGGCTTCAGGCATTGGCCGACGACGGACTGGTGGTTTTCAACAAGGATGAAATCAATGTTTCAGAATCGGGGCGATTCCTGATCAGAAATATCGCAGCTTTGTTTGATCCTAAACTGAATACCGGGCAAAAACGTTTTTCAAAAACCATTTAAAATTGAAAGTAGGATTTATGCATGGATAGATTTCACCCAACTAAAGACCCCATTAATACACAGCCATGTAAATTCCTTTCGACCAATAATTTAAATTAATTTTACACGATTGAAACGAGCATGAACAACTAAGTTTGTCACAATAAGAAGGTGTATAAACTAATGGTCATGCGAGTTCCATCAGACCAATGGAGTAACCAATTTTTATACTGATGAAACGAGCAGTCATCATAGGAGCCGGACTTACCGGCCTCACCACAGCATGGAATCTAAAAAAATCGGGATGGGAAGTGACCATCCTTGAAAGAAGTCCAAGAACAGGAGGGGCTATTCATACCCACCGGGAAAAGGGGTTTGTATTTGAAAGCGGCCCCAATACCGGCGTTATATCGCATCCCGAAGTGGCCGAACTATTCGAAGAGCTAGTGCCTGAGATAACGGTTGAACCGGCCAATGAGGAAGCCAAAAGAAGGCTGATCTGGAAAAACGGTCGATGGCACGACCTTCCTTCCGGACTCAAAGATGGCGTTTCCACGCCTCTTTTTTCCTGGAAGGATAAATTTCGCCTTCTGGCCGAACCGTTCCGTAGACCGGGAAAGGATCCCAATGAGACGCTTGACCGAATGGTGAAACGCCGCCTGGGAAAATCCTTCCTCGACTATGCCGTTGACCCTTTTATACTGGGTATATATGCCGGTGATCCCTCCCTTTTGGTCACCCGATATGCGCTCCCAAAACTCTACAACCTGGAACAAAAATACGGGAGCTTCATTAAGGGAAGCATTAAAAAACAAATGGAATTAAAAAGGCAAAAAAAAGAAAATCCCGACCTTTACCATTATCATAAAAAAGCGACACGTGAAATGTTTTCCATGTCGGGAGGGCTGGATCAATTGATTAAGGCTCTTACCCATAAATTTTCAAAAGATGAAATTCATCTGGAATGTTTAAACCTTAGGGTATGCCCCATTAATGGCCGATATATTATACGCTACAACCAACTGGGAGAAGCCAAAACCATTGAAAGCGATGCCGTAATCACCACCACTGGCGCCCACGAAGTGCCCTCTATCCTCCCTTTTCTGAGAGACGACGAAAAACAAAAAATTAACAATCTGATTTATGCACGCGTCGTTCAGGTCGCTGTAGGATACAAGGAGTGGCGAGGGATCCCCCTCAAAGCCTTCGGGGGATTGGTACCTTTTAAGGAACATCGAGATATCCTCGGCGTTCTTTTCCTTTCTTCTTTTCTGAAAGAGAGAGCCCCTAAGGGGGGTGCCATGCTATCCATTTTTCTGGGAGGAGTAAGAAATCAGGAGGTGGTGGATCGATCCGACGAAGAAATCCGAAACATTGTTTTGCCGGAACTCAAAAAGATGCTGTTGGTTCCGGAATGCCAACCCGATCTGTTACGCATTTTCCGCCACCATCATGCCATCCCTCAATATGGTCTCTCCACCGGCGATCGACTGGAAGTGGTGAATACCATTCAGCGTCATTTCCCGGGCTTATTGGTTGGAGGAAACCTCCGCGACGGAATAGGAATGGCCGACAGAATACGCCAAGGAGTCACCATGGCCAAAGAATTAAATGAGCAATTTTCTAAAAAATCAACACTCTGAAAAACAACAACAATAACCAAAAAAGAGATTTTATTGATAATATTTTTCTGCAAAACGTTTTGAGATTTCGATAAAACACCTAATTTTGCAACCGCTTTGACAGAGAAACACACGGTTTCAGAATATCGCAAAGTATTTTTATAGTTTTATCGTTTAGGAGAGATGGCAGAGTGGTCGAATGCGGCGGTCTTGAAAACCGTTGACCTTCACGGGTCCGGGGGTTCGAATCCCTCTCTCTCCGCTCATAAAAAAACAGTTAGAAATAGAAGCTTGTAAGTCACCACTTACAGGCTTTTTTCTTTGTGCATGGCCTATAATTAGTATTGAAAATGAAAGAGTTTTGTTCTTTATAAAAAAGACCAAACGATTGAAAAATGGCATAGAGGACTCAGCTACTCATTCGCGTTGACTTCACTTCATTCTTTCAATACCTATGATATAAATTCAGGACCGTTGTCCATGTATATCCTTTGTGGCTTACTCCGATTTTATCAAATGGTTCAACACACACATGCTTTGAGGCCTTGATTGAATTATCCGGCTTTATATACAAGGCCTCCCGGTTCTTTTCATCCTTGATGTTAATGGTCTTTACTTTTCTGCCGTTTTCTATGCATCTGCACATAAAGCATCCATGCCTCTTTATCTTTGACGCCATTTATAAGGACTTTCCCCGATTTCTTTTTAAGGCGTGTAGTGTCCGGGGAAGTTTTGTAGATTTCGTCCTGAACATTGCAGCGCCTCGGAAAATTCTCTGAAAATTGCGTCCTTCTTCAAACAAAGGCAGAAAACAAAATTATCTCCAAATGGTTTACCATACGCCCGATTATGTAGTTTTGCAAATGAGACAAGGAAAAAATCCGCAAATAAAACTGAAATATGGACGTAATGTCTCAAATTATTTTTTTATTTGTCATTTGAATAAGGGTTAAAATATCAGCATAATAACCTATAAAGGAATATCGTGATGCAAATATCCATTAACGAAAATGCTCCGGTTTCAGAATGGCGGCAAATATTTATCAAGGCTTCCCCGGAAAAAGTTTGGGAAGTATTAAGCGCCATTAACGACTGGCCCAATTGGCAATCGTCCGTCACCCACGCCCGGATGGAGGGACCCTTGGCCGAAAATACCATTTTTAGATGGAAGGCAGGCGGGGTTCGGTTTACGTCTCGCCTTCATACTGTTGTTCCCGGTCAAATGCTGGGATGGACCGGAAAGACCATAGGAGCATCGGCCATTCATAATTGGTACCTTGAACCAAGAGACAATGGCACCCTGGTCAGGGTGGAAGAGAGTCTTCAAGGCTTCTTGCCCTCATTGATGAAGAAATGGTTCACAAAGGACCTTAAAAAAGGAATGAAGAAAAGCCTGAAGGAATTAAGAGCAGCATCGGAAAAAACCCCGAAATAAGGTGCCATCGCCGGACAACGTGTTACGCAAACTTCCCCTTTAGCGGGCAACGAGCCAAAGACATTTTTTCTTTTCCTAAAACAATGATTTTGTCAATGGCAGTGAAGATCCGCAGTCATGCATAGCCCATTTTTACACTCTATTACGATCTAACTCTTTAAAATCTTGACTTTTTATTTCAACTTCGATTAAAAAAACCACCCCTACCCCCTTTTCTGCATTGCGCCTCCGCGTTTTACCTCCAATTAAGTGTTGGGATAAACTTATACCGAATGTCGGGATAAGGTTATACCAGATTTCGGGATAAGGTTATCCCAGGTGTTGGGATAAGCTTATACCAGGTGTTGGGATAAGCTTATACCGGATGTTAGGATAAGCTTATACCGGATGTTGGGATAAGCTTATACCAGGTGTTGGGATAAGGTTATCCCAGGTGTCGGGATAAGCTTATACCGGATGTTAGGATAAGCTTATACCGGATGTTGGGATAAGCTTATACCGGATGTTGGGATAAGGTTATACCAGATGTTGGGATAAGGTTATACCAGGTGTTGGGATAAGGTTATACCAGGTGTTGGGATAAGCTTATACCAAATGTCGGGATAAGGTTATACCGGATATCGGTACAATAATCGCCTTAGGCTGCCTTTGTCGATCCAGACCGACAGGGGTTGCCAATATCCCGGGAAGGGGCTTCCAATATTCTCGAAAGCCGCTTCCAAAATTCTTGAAAGCCGCTTCCAAAATTCTTGAAAGCCGCGTTTGAAAACCTTAAAAGCCGCTTTCGAAAATCGTGAAAGCGGCTTCCAAAGTTCTTGCTTAAGGATTGAAAGCATTTCGCATAAGTTATCTCATCATCATTGTGAATTTTTAAACCCCAACGTCCTAATCGCGCGATTGGTAATCCTGTATAAATTCCGGTTCTTTTCACTTAGCCAAGAATTACAACTCATCGGCTTTTCTGCCGGCTATACCCCTATCTCTTCCTTTGGATTTGTTTTTAGGTTTTCAAATCCATTGTTTCTTTTCCGGGCAGCAAAAAGCCTTTCACAAAGAGAACTGGCAAAGCGTTGACATACCTCTTATACTGTTGTTTGTAAAATTGAGCGTAATGAGATGACCTCCACTGTGGAGGCAGCAAAAAAAGATGAGACATAGGATTTGGAGTTCCTGGTTTGTATTTCCTGAATTAAGTGACCAACTGTGTTGAAGACCTGCTAATTAATTGAAATAAAATATGAATTATTTTGAGTTACGAAAATTATATCGGACAGGGGTAAATTTACATTCCCGTTACATCATTGCTGCTTTGTGTTCTGAAAAATATTTTTTAATAGATTCTATTCTTAAAAGTTTCTCTCTTTTCTCCGGTTCGAGTTTTACTTCTTTATTTCCTGTAACTAAGGACTCTAAAGGTATCCCCAAATATCTATTTAAAAGAGTTATCATTTTTAAAGTCAATGGCCGTTTCCCATGTAAAACTTCTGACACTCTGGTTTTTCCTCCAAATAATGGAGCTACATCAGTTTGTTTTAAATTCATTTGTTCCATTCTAAACTTGATGGCTTCTATTGGGTTTGGTGCTTCTACCGGATAATGTTCTTGCTCGTATTTTTCTACAAGTAAAGATAAAAGCTCCATTTCTTCACCTTCCGGACTATTAGGTTCTATCGCATTTTCATTGCTGTTTATCAAAGTGTAAATGCGTTCACAAGCTTCATTGTATTCTTGCTCTGTTTTTAATATTTTAGTTTTCATAACTTACTGTTTTTGCGTCTATTTTATCGTATTCCTTATGAGTTCCAAACCAAACAACAAAGACTATCTTTAACTGATATTCTACATCAACAATCAGGCGATAATCATTGCCCTTAATATTGAACACTACTCGTTTTGAACTTATAATACTAGCATTGCCATATTTCGCTTTTAGTTCATTTGCACTGTTCCATGTTGAGAACCTAACCTCGTAAATCCAAGCCTTTACAGAATCTTCAGCCTGTTGATATTTGCTTTGCTTGCAATACTCGATTAATGTTGATTCTTTTATTATTCTCATACTTCACAAAGATAGCAAAAGTTACCCTATTTGGTAACTTTAGTTTTTTTTATTTTAACGGATGATATTTCTCCAACTCTTTCTGCAAGTCCTCCAAATTATCGGCTTCTTACCTCCCTGTACTTCTAATTATTACACCCAGCCATGAGGCTATCCCGGTTCAAAATGTCTCACCTATTTCGGAGGTCTTGTGACAGTTTTAATGATGGATACCATGTGATAGTAATCACCAAGACCATGTGATTATAATGATGGACACCATGTGATTATAATGATAGACACCATGTGATAGTAATGATAGACACCATGTGATAGTAATCACCGAAGGGTCAACCCCCCCCAAAAAAGATCAGACAATCGTAAAAACTCAGGAAAATGCGGATTAACGCAATGACCGATTGGCACCTGCAGCAAATAAAGAACAATCAGTTGACGGATGTAACCCCCGATGAATATCTGGCATTGCTTACCGATCATGAATGGGAAGACAGACAAAACAAGAAAATACAGCGATTACTTAAGCAAGCCGGTTTTCGCCAAAAAGCATCCATCGGTGATGTAAATTATCAAGCAGGCAGAAAATGGGATAAAAACATGTTTCAAAGACTTTGTCTCTTGACTTTATTAAAAGAAATGAAAACCTGATTTTCACAGGGCCCTCCGGCGTTGGGAAAAGCTATCTGGCCCAGGCTATAGGACACCATGCTTGTATGATGGAATATAGAGTGTATTATGCTATTACTTCACGATTATTTAAGCGCTTTAAACTCTCTAAAGTGGATGGCACTTACATGAAAGAACTTAACAAACTATCAAAAGTGGATCTTTTAATTCTCACGACGAAGTTCTAATGCATTTTTCGGGTTTAATAACGTTCAAACAGCCAATTTGTTATTCATACTTATTTGTGAAATTTTCTTTTTATGGAGGTTTTATTTGATTATTCATAATCCTTATTTTCTTACAACTGGTGTAATCTCCCGATCTTTAAAGGATTCATAATTATTTCTTATCCGTTCTGAAAATTGTTTTAATTGTTCAATACCTTGTTTCGCCTCTTCTTCACTAATCCTAAAACTTCTTGAGAAATCTACAGCGCTAACATGAAATACTACGTTCATGATAAATCCCTCGTCAGTTTCATAGAGAATAAAATCCCAATTGCTTCTTGCTAATTCGTTCAATACTTTCATTTTACAAGTCTGTTACTGTATAATCAATATCTAACTGCATGCCATCTGTCTTAATGACAGCCTCATTTATTCCTCCAGAAGTCTTTCCTCCCGGTATCCATTCTGTATTTGCTCCAAATTCATTACCAGAAGGCATATCTATTTTATTCGTTGGCTTAAAATCAATTCTTACTAAAGATCCATTTTGCAACTGCTCTACTGGCACACCTAATATTTTAGCCTGCTCAGCAACTGGTAAACTAAGAATCTCATCCATTTCGGTATTTGGAAATACAAACTCTGTTTTTCCTGCATCTGGCTTTCCAACACCATAAGTCTCAAAATCTGATTTAGCCACAAGCCTAGAGCCTCCTCCCTCAAACTTACTTAGATGGTTTTCAATGTAATCTGCATCAAGGTACTCACTTGGGTCAGGCCGAGAACCTTTTGGCTTTGCCAACGCTTCCAAAGCCCCTGTATTCTGCCTTAAAGCATCATCAGCACCTAAGTTATCCATTTTCTTCCATGCCTCCACCAATCCACCATCAAATTTTGCCACATCATCTATCTGACGAACATCATCCAGAAATTTACCTTTATGGGTGATCCCCATTTCATCTACTGTGTTCAGTACAGCCTTCAACTGATCACTATCGGTGATCCTCATGGCAAGCTT
>NZ_JBQTGH010000005.1:306475-314084 GCF_052400625.1 Thermophagus sp. OGC60D27 | reverse complement strand
CTAAGTTGTTGTAACCAACAAAACACCTCCCTTAAAAACTTCATAATTATGAGGTTGGGTATTGTATTGCCTAAAAGATAGGTTTTAAGCCAGAAGAAGTCTGATTTTTAATTGTTGAGTTACAATAAGCTTACTTTTTTGATACCCCAAAGGTTCTATAAAGCACAATGCAAGTAGGAGCATTCTTCCCAAAAATATAAAAAAACGACTGTAGGTCCATAATAATCAGTTGTAGTTCTACCGGGATGTAGTTCAACCTGGGGTAATCGCTGGGTCGTGCCGACCGCTCATACTCCTATATATTACCAATAGTTTTTTCTGTTTTCTTAATCATTGTTTCAAAGTCTAAATATCAATAATATAATGGTCTCTTAAAATCAAACGTAAGTGAGAGTGCATCATTAGCAGTCCAAATGGATAAAAGCTTAACATGAACATCGTAACAAAATAATCCCAAAGATTTGGCTGTGTATTTTTGTCATAATACTTAAATTTTTTTGTTATTGTGATTGCTGTCTCAAATAATGCATATGTCAATATTGGAGCTATTAAAATCCTAATAACTAACGGGATGTTATTATTTTCTTTGTCAAAGTCGAGCATAAATATTAAAACAAATACAACATAGCCTGCTAGTATGGTCATCAGAAGAATCTTGGATTTTTTTAAGTCGCTTTTCAAACCATTTTTTAAGTCAAGATTAGGTATAACCAGAATAAGTAACCACCCACAAATCCAATAATAATAAACGTAAATCCAAATGATATTAAATTCTCTGGAACGAGTCTTGCCCATATTATAAAAGTAAAAATGGAAAGAGTCATTACTGCAAAATGAATTAGCAGCATTTTAGACGGTTTAATATTTAGTAGTCTGGTCATTTTTAAATTATTGGTAACGTTTAGTATAAGAAACGTAAGTGATTTCGAAGCACTTACCTGTCAAGTTACACTGAGCCAAATTTGCGATTAGACACAAATTTAGCTTTTTAAAACAGACCGTCAAATCGCAGATTTGGCGGAGCTGATTAAGTGAGCAAAATTTCCATAAACCACTGAGCCACTTATGTTTTTTATACATTGTTACAGGGCGTTATTGTTCCTTTTTCCAATATCTCGGGTTAATTAATGTCGTATCTGTGTCCACCATATTTCCGAAAAACTTTCTAATCTGCACTATTTCTTTTTTCTTTTCAGTATCGTAAGAATCCATTCTAATTAAAACCATATCCTTTTTCACTTCTATTATTGTTGCCTTCAGGTTCACAGATTCTTTTTTAATCAGTCCAGGAGGAAAATGCGAAAAATTATAGCTTAACTTGTCTCCAGTTTTGTATGAGTCAAATTCAACTATATTGTTTTCCTTTAATATTCCTTTCTCAAATATCAATTGAACATTATTCTTATTCTTTGTCCATTCGTATTCCTCCTCAAGGTATAATCCTGCATATCTGTAATAATTCGGTGATGAATAAATCAAAAGTTTTGAGTTAAACCAATCTGCATAAATATATCCGTCTACAAATTTTGGTGAATAATTGTTTTGATTAAAGAAATCAACGATATCTAACTTTTGGTTTGTCGAGTCAATTTTTTCAACTTCTATCAATGCAAGTTTGTTGTCAATAATTTTCCATGTAGCACAGTACCCTCTCCAACATCCTGTATGAGGAAAGTTAAATTCTCCATACGAAAATGGGGACTTTTCAAATTCGAGCTTTTCAAGAGGAAATGATTTTAGATAAAATGTATCCTTTTCAATGATTAGTAAATCAGATAATTGCTCTGTCGAAAAGCAATTTAAAGAAACGGTTAGAAAAATTAATATTGTCAGTATTTTATCCATATGCAGTATCTTTTTTTAATGCCCTGTAACGGTCTCGGGTATGAAACGTAGGGCATTCCGAAGCTCTTACCTGTCCACCCGAAACAAAGCTTGCTAAGAACCTGAAACTTGCGGAAACCACTGTCCGCCCTATGTTTTATACCCATTGTTGTGCGGTCGTTATTTATTTATCAATCGTTTATGTTCACTTGTCAATATTTCTGGTTTATTTAGATTGATTTTGTTCAATAATTCAATCTTGTCCTTAAAACTTAAATGAACTTGGTCAGAATTTTTAATCCACCATTTGTAAAATTTAATAGGATCGTTTTGATACGGCACGGAGGCTTTTACCAAACCTTCATAACCTTTAAATTCGATTCTCATATTTAACCCAAGAGTCTTTTTAAAATAGTCAAAATGGTTTGCTTTAAGTTTAGAAACCATCATTTTAAAAATTTCTTTATCAATTTTTAAATCTAATCTCTTATATGTTTGGTGAAATAAGACTACATCTTCTGTTAGCCATTTAGAGACTTTCATAGTCCTTTCTTCTGATTCATTTTTTAATGTCAGCAGACTATTTCCTTTATAAAATGAATTTGGATCTGGTTGAAAAATGTGAACGTTGGTTTTATCATCTAATTGGTTTGGTTCAGAATTTATTGGGGTTGAATTTTCCTTAAGATACTCTACAATATTCAAATCATTAGCATCTCCACCTTTGTGATTTTCCAATAAGGTGTCAACGTCAGCTCCTAGAAAAAAGTCTTCTATAAAATTCCATCTTTCATTATTATTGAACGAACGCAAAAAGAAGTGATCAAAAATTTGATTACTTAAATGGTGTCTTTCAAGTGTTTTAGATAAAAGAGTATTGCTATAACTTGAAGAATTAGAATCTCGTTCAATTCTCAACGGATCATTTATACGTATGAAAACCATTGGGTTTTCACCGCCTTTAATTTCAAATGTTCCTAATTCAAGCATTTCAAGGAAGTAACCTAGTCGAACATAATTGATTGAATTAGATTCTTTATTAGTAACAAATCTGTTGACTATATACTCGTCTGTGTTGCTGAATAAGTTGTTTAGACGCTTGAGTAAGGCAGTAAAACTGGCTAAGTACTGAGTATTAAAGACTCGATACTTATAGCCATCAATTCCCCTACGTTGTTGAAGAAAAGCATTAGGCTCAATAACACCCGGCTGAATTAAACGACCTGAATATGAGGATAAAATGAATTTACCAATTTTTTCTGCTTTCATTCTGTCCTGTAGGAATGGCACAAGCTTTTCAATGAATTCTAATTGGTTGAAGAAAGAACCGTCAAACTGATTAAAGACAGCCTTTACATGATCAAAAAGTTGATTCAATGTATCGTACAAAGATTTAAAGGATTCAAGTCTTTCAAAAGATATTTTGAGCTGCGGTACAAGTTCAAAATCATTTTGCTTAAACAGATAACCCGTATAAAAAGCTCTTTTTACAAGAGGAAAACTTTTATCGTTGAAGTTCTTATACCAAAGCTCATCTAAGTTAACTTCAATTATATTATTTCCATTCCCTAAAGAAGCTATAAAGTTTGAAGTGTTTGGATAAGCATTTTTGAATCTTTCTAAGTCCTGATCTGAGACTCTTGCGAAAACTTTTACAAAAAGTTTTTTGGGTCGCGCAATAAGGATATTGAAACGATATTTTGCTAAGTAGTCTTTTTCAATCATCATCAGAGCAGTCAAGACTTTCTGGTCTAAGTCAAGTGCATTTTCAAAAATGTGACCGAAATCATCAACTGATAATAAAAGGTTACGGCTCTTATTATTTTTAATGTAAGCCTTATGTATTTTTTTAAGCACTTCTTTGATTTGGAATTGACGTAATGCCGACATTCCATGAAGTGCTTTGGTAAAACGTTGGTCTTGACTTGAATAGTTTAGTGCTGCAAATCCTTGTATATCTGTTTTTCGGGCAACTCTTCCAATTTCTTGTACATAGTCAGGGAGTAGACCCGAAGGTGCATGGTGGTAAACCAATTCTATATCTGAAATATCTACTCCCATACCAAACGCTTTGGTAGAGATCATGATTTTCTTAGTACCGCTTTTAAACTCTCTGAAAGCAAGTTCTTTTTGCTCAGGTGATAGACTCCCATAATAACCCGCAGCAATATCCAATTGATCGCTTCTCAGTTGATCAATAATTTGCCGAATGTGTTTTGTGTAGGGTGCGTAAACGAGAGTCTTTAACCCCGTTTCATGGATTCGCTTGATAAAGTCTACCGTCTGGTTTAGCTTGCTTCTTTCATAGTTTCGTTCAAAACGATCGTAATTGTTTACTGCAAACGTTATGTCTTGTCTTTTGACTTGTCCAACAAAGACATGTGGGTTACGCATAACTAAACTATCTATACTGTCGAAAACCATATCATTTGCGCCACCGTAGATCGCGGTAGCGGTGACAGCTACCATAGGAAATGACATTTTATGATACTTTCTAATCTTCCTAACATGATTTCCTAAAAACCAATAGTCGACTCTAAAGTCTCTCCCCCAAGTAGTAATTAGGTGAGCTTCGTCAACCACCAACAAGCCTAATTTCCTGTCTCCAATAAAGTGTGAAATATCATAAGACATTAATAATTCTGGAGACATGTATAAGATATCAATTTCTCCATTGTGGCAGTTCTCAATGATTTTTTCCCTATCAATTAGACTAAGTTCACTATTGAGGTATGCAATCTTTTCAAAATGGCGCTCTGTAATTATTGCATTTACCTGATCCTTCATCAAAGCAATTAGAGGAGAGACAACAATGGTAATGTCGCCTTTAGCAGAAACGTAAAATGCCGGTAATTGAAATAATAGTGATTTACCCGCACCTGTTGGTGCTGTCAGGAACAAGTCTCTCGTTTTTTCTCCTTGTAGCGAGTTTTCATATTCGTTAATGATTGTCTCAACAATTAATCCTTGTGAAATCTCGGTTATTTGATTTCCTAGGTCTGGATTCTTATAAACTCTTAATGACCTAAATTCTGCATTGGCACCCCAAAATTTCTTTAAAAGTGAACTAGTTCTTTCAGAAGGAGTAAAATCTTCCTGAATCGTTTCTTCTTTAAGCTCAATTAGTTGACCGCCAAATTGATTTAGTATGAAATTGGTTTTAGAAACAGAATCTAAAAGAAGATCCGATATTGGCTGTTTTGGATAAATTTTGACAAGCGCCTTTTTACTAAAATCATCATCCCTAATGCATTGATTTATAAATAAGTCAAGAGCCAAGTTGTCTGAACTTATGTCAATTGTATCAAAATTTTCATCAGAAGCGTGTTGAAGTTTGCTTTGTTGTTTAAACAAGTCAATTGAAGCATAACTATCATCAGGAAGCTTCACAGAGTAGAAATACTGATCGTCAACTTGAATTTGTTCTGATTGATAAATCGGTAAAGCATCAGGTCTTTCTTCTATGTTTTCATTTTGGCTACTTTCCAAGTACTCATTTTTACGAATTGGATAAAGTAGCCTTAGATTGTCTCGAATGACTACTACTCGTTCTTTAAAGAAGGAATTGTCAATATAGTAAATGAGATAACTGAATTGAGCATAGGAGAGTAGGTGTAAATCCTTTTCAATATTTAACTGCGCAAAAATCCGAGCAAACCAACTTTTGTCAAACACTTGTTCAGTCCCATTTTTTACAAAAGATTCTGAATCAGTTAGATTGTCATTTAACCAAGTGTCTTGTATTAAATCAGTCTGGCCAAGAATTACAAATATTTGGTTCTTCTTCTCATTTGCTTTTTCCTTTATGGTTTGAACAACTGATTTTGTATATAATTCCTGAAATGTCATTTAGTTAATTTTTAATGCCGCACAACGTTGAGTGTATGATTTCGTAAGGGATTGCGGACTTCAAACCTATCAAGTTACCACTCAAAATTAATGCGGGTGATAACGCTCGAAAACCTCTGAAACCCTTATGAATTATACACATTGTTGTGGGGTCGTACTTTATCATTAGTATGTCTTTGAATTCCACCTTGCACTTGGAGTAGAACTAATCTCTTTTATAAAGTCATTGTAATATGAAGAATTTCGACCACTTTCTTCTTGAACTTTTTTATAGATTAATCTAGCATTCACTTTTCTATAGAAGTCACGAAAAATGTTTTTTATCTCACTATTCAATGTCTCTTTATAACCATTTTCAATTTCGAGATACTTTCTGGTCAAGAAAAGCAATAAATCCGAAATTTGAATCATAGTATTCTTCTCAGAATCTACTGCAAAACTAAATTCCACTATCCATTTCGTCCGCTTTCCAACAGCACCGTTAAATCTTCGAAATCTTGTAACAGCTTCAATTTCTTCTATAAATGCGTCTTTCTCATCAATTATCACCATTGCTCTAGCACTTTTACCAAGCTTTTCCTTAGTATATTTTTCATAAGATGTTATCAAATAGTCATAAGCAATTAAGTACGGTGTTTTTAAATCAAAATACTCTCGCTCACGAACCTGATTAGTTTCATAAGCATTAAGTTTCGCTTTATCGACTGCAAAATAATAATATTGATGTTTTCGTGTCGCAACCAAATCAAGTATTTGATTTATTAATCTATTACGGTTTTCACGAGTGTGCCCCTCAAAAAAACCACTCCCATTAGGAGAAAATAAGTCTTGAGTGTGAAATTCAAAGTGGTCTGGAATAGTTCCGTTAAAATACCGAGTAATAATTTTCTCAAACTCAATATGTGTTTTATTCCATCCTTCATCTCTTAAAATAAGTCCACCAAGCACAAATATCGGTTCTTGTCGATTCGTTAATGAACGACCATCACATCCTGTTTCATCTATGTAAAAAAAATGCATATTATTAGATTTCGGTTTGTACTATGTTGCGTATGCCCCACAACGTATGTGTAAATGCATATTGTGTTTATATCTATTATGTCGATATTTGTTTAATTGTCAGTTGTTGAGTTGTTTATGTTCTGTAATTTGGTCTAAAGTGCTTTTTATATTTGCAAGAGATTGTTAGCTTACATGGAATAACACCCATCTTCCGGTGTTGCGCTAAAGAGAGGATTATTTGGGGCTTTACAGGCATCAATTCATGTTTTTATAAATACAAATATATTAAATTTATTTATACGCAAGTACTTGTGAATTATGTTTTTGTGGGGTGATTGTAGTCGCAGGCGCTACCTTTGATCGACAGCTTAATTGTTGTGTGCCGTTCAAGTCAGTTGAAATCGAAATTCTTCAGGTGTTTGTCCTGTTTAATTCTTTTTCTTTTGATTTATTTATACGGATTGCAAAGCCATTTTTTAAGTTATGCATGAATTACAAATCACGCAGACGTGTGATTCCTATCACACGATATCGTTCATTATAATCACATGGTCCTGGTGATTACTACATAGCCAGTTTAAGTACAAAATTTAATACAACCTCCAATTAAAAACCACCCCTTCACTCCCTTTGCAGCTTTGCGCTTCCGCGTTTTATCCCCTGTTAAATGTCGGTATAAGCTTATACCAGTTATCGGGAAAGGTTATACCAGATGTTGGGATAAGGTTATACCAGATGTTGGGATAAGGTTATACCAGATGTCGGGATAAGGTTATACCAGATGTTGAGATAAGGTTATACCAGATGTTGGGATAAGGTTATACCAGATGTCGGGATAAGGTTATACCAGGTGTCGGGATAAGGTTATACCAGGTGTCGGGAAAGGTTATACCAGATGTCGGGATAAGGTTATACCTGGTGTCGGGATAAGGTT